>CAXDQP010000024.1:0-13807 GCA_963991335.1 uncultured Flavobacteriales bacterium | reverse complement strand
TTGCAGGGCCATTCGATTGTCGGTAGATGGCGTCAATTATTTGATTAAAATTGATCAACGCCCGAAGCAAACCGCTTTCCTCTTGGTCGAGGACTGGTAGGACTTTAACGCATCAGGGAGCGAGGATGTAACCATCCGCAGTCGAAATGGACTGTTCCCAGATCAACGCTCCTTGAGCGGACTTAATTTGCATGCGAAGCGTGCGATCTTTTCGAGGTCCCGAAATCTCAAGCATCCCATAATTTCTTTCGCCGACCATTGTGCCCGGCACTCGCAGAGTGTTGGGCTCTTCGCTGTGGTCGTAACTCCCGCTTGTCAGCGGGCTTACGGTGAGATCATAAACCCAATTCCCATTGTCCAGCTGCAGCTTCGAAAGTTCACTGCTGTGGCGATCCCCAGACAAGAACACAGCCCCTTTGATATTCAAGCGATCCAGCTCAGAGAGCAACCACTCTCGTTCCTCTGGGAATTGAGCGAAGTTTTCATAAATAGCGGCATCACTTACCACCTGACCTCCCACAGCGATCAGTTTGAATGGCGCTCTGCTATTTTTCAAATTGTTCAGGAGCCATTCCAGTTGGATTTTCCCGAACATCTGCCGCTTCCCCTCACCCATGCCATCATTCACACGGTGCGTTCTGTTGTCAAGCAAGAATACCTCGGCGTCCGCAAAAGCAAATGAAGTGGTGTTGAGTTCTGGGGCAGCAGCTACTCCTCCCGTTGGATTGGGCCAATAAGCATTAAAAGCTTTTCTTGCTAAAGCTTTATTGGAATACGAGCCGTCACAGTTGTTGGGGCCGTAATCATGGTCATCCCATACCGCATAATGAACGCCATGACTCAATAAGGTTTGCAGCTCTGGCGTGCTTCGTGTATGGTTATAACGATGGACGTAACCACTGTAACTGCCAAAGTCAGCTTCTCTCAAGTATACATTGTCGCCAAGCCAGAACATCGCGTCAAATCCGTCCGCGGCCATGGTTTCGAAAATCTCATAACCACCACCGTAAGGCTCTCCCGGCCGATCATAAGCGGGTTCATTGATATAGGCGCAACTTCCGAGGGCGATCCGAACGGAAGGCGGATCAGTTCTGTATTGCCACAATGTTTGAGTGGTGATGAACAAGGTGTCCGACAGCGTCTGTGTTCCCGATTGGACGAGATAAGAGTACGTTGTACCCGGTTCAAGGCCATCTATCCGGCTCAAGCAATTGTTGGAAGTACCCAAGTCCTCAACTTCATAGTGTCCTACAGAGTTGAGTGCTGAATCCATCACCAAGACATGAACAGAATTACTGGCTGAATTGGAAAGCTGCATCCAAACTGTGGCACTTCGCATATTCACACTGCCAACGATTGGTGTTCCCGCGAGTTCTGTTTTCTCATCAACCTGATTGCCACAAGCTGCCAGGGTGAGCGTGGTCATGATGATTGCTGCGCTTCTGTTCTTCATTTGCATATGGCGAAAGTACTAATTAGCTATACCTCATTCGAATATGTTAATGCAAAAAAAAGGGACCCCTAAGGGTCCCTTTCAAATTTGTGGTGAACGCAGGTTTAGTGCGCTACAACGATGTTTTGAGCGTCGCTGAAGTTCTCGTGCTTCACTGCAACAGTGTAGTTACCAGCAGCCAAGTCGTGCTTCACAACAATTCGGTTACCACCGATGATGTTTTCTTGAGCAACTTCTTGAGAGATGATCGACTTTCCTGACATGTCAGTTACTTCGAGGATGATGTTCTCACCGCCCAAGTTCAACTCGCGGTCAAACTTTACGCTAAACGTGCTTTCGAATACGGGGTTAGGGAAGATGTTCCACTCGGTAGTGTTGTCAATATTAGACAGACCGTGAGAAGGACCATTGTTTTCGCCGTAGCAAGAACCGTCGTCATAAGAAGCGTCAGAATTAAAGTTCGTCGCATTTGCATTGGTGCAACCGAAAACTTCTGCATCTGTAGAAGAGAAAGTCAAATCATAAGCTCTCCAAGCAGCGCCTTCAGCATCCCAGCCTTGCAAATTCAAGATACCTGTAGCTGTTCCGTCTGTTGTCAATTGCATCAACAATACACGATCGCCAGCAGCAGTAGCAGCTTGAACATCTGTAGGAACTACAAACCATGCTCCGTCTGTTACTGTAAGTTCAGAACCACTCAAGAACGAGTTGTAGTCTACACCTACAGTCCAAAGATTGTTATTTGTGCTATTAGAAGCACCGATTGTTACCCAGCTATCATATTCAAGAGAGCCATCGAGAGCAACGATTTGCTCATTCACGTCCAAAGACGAGAAGCTTCCGTATTGATGCTGGTAAAAGCTACCAGTAGTACTTAGGTTCAACAAGTGCTCTCCGTCAGCGAAGACAGCGTGCAATGAATGCTCGGCTGAGGGCAATACAGCGTACACTCGGTACGTGTTTCCTTCAACCTGGCCGCCATTGTCTACAGCTTCGACGACCAACTCAACGTTGCTGGCACTCGCACCGAAAGCGAGAAGTGAGGCCGCAGCCAGTGTGAAAAGGTTCTTCATTTCAATGAAGTATACTATGGTTCTGTGGTCAAGAATTGATGTCTGTTGAGGCGAAGATATGACAATCCTCCGTTATTCCCAAAATTATTTTATCGAAGTTAACAAAAAGTTCATAGACGAAAGAAGTCTTCTCGGCGACTTCTGCTAATGTAACATGCAATTCGAAGAACTCAAAACAAAAATGAAACGAATAGCAACCATCACTCCAGAACGCAATTGTAAAGAATGATCCGTTAATTCATTCTTATTCATACGCCTGCCGCTGGACCTTCAGAATATAAATTAGCTGAAAATATCTGCAAGCGCATGGAGCCTATCGTATTACACCACTTCGTTAATGGTCAATGGAAATCGCCAGATGGCAATGCCACCCAGGAGATAAAGCACGCCATTCACGGCAATGTCCATGCTTTAACCTCTTCGTCAGAGCTGAATTGGAAAGATGTTTTGGCCTATGGACGATCTGTAGGCAACCCTTCGCTGCGTTCCATGACATTCCAGGAGCGTGGACGCATGCTCAAAGCACTGGCACTTCATTTGCACAGTCAAAAAGAATTGTTTTACGCGATGAGTGAAGCTACTGGCGCCACACGAGCTGATTCATGGATTGATATCGAAGGAGGCATCGGAAACCTTTTTGCTTATGCCAGCTTGCGGCGTCAATTTGGCGACCAACCGTTTGCTTTGGATGGGGATGCCATTGGCCTTAGCAAAGGAGGAACTTTTGTTGCGAACCACTTGCTCGTTCCGAAGGAAGGTGTGGCAGTGCATATAAACGCGTACAATTTTCCGGTTTGGGGCATGCTCGAGAAGGTGGCCGTGAATTGGCTCGCCGGCGTTCCTGCCATTGTAAAACCTGCCAGCTCTACCAGCTTTCTTACAGAATGTGTCGTGCGGGAAATCATTCGTTCTGAGATCCTCCCTCCTGGCGCAATACAGCTGATTTGCGGTCCTGCTCGAGAGCTTTTGAATCATGTGGATGAACGCGACGTCGTAACCTTCACAGGTTCAGCCGCAACCGGAATGAAGTTGAGGGCCCACCCCAATTTAAATGCCAACTCCGTGCCGTTCAATATGGAAGCGGATTCCCTGAACTCCTCCATTTTGGGAAACCATGTGCAACGAGGTGACCCTGAATTTGAGCTGTTCATCAAGGAAGTAAGAAAAGAAATGACGGTCAAATGCGGTCAAAAATGCACGGCAGTCAGGAGAATTATTGTTCCTGAGCATTTGATCGATGATGTTCAAAGTGCGCTCATTGATTCCCTGTCAAAAACAAAAATGGGTGACCCCAATGAAGAGGGAGTGCGAATGGGGGCACTGGTGAATGTTGCACAAAAAGAAGAGGTACTGCGCCAAGTTGAAAAGTTAACGACCGAAGCGGAATGTGTTTACCGTGATGAATCGGCCCCTGTCGGAAACGTCGAAAGCGCAGCCTTTATGGGGCCTGTGCTTCTCCGAATGAATGAACCTGACAAAGCCGTGCAATGCCATGATGTCGAGGCCTTTGGTCCTGTGAGCACTTTGATGCCTTACCGAAGCATGGATCATGCCATCGAACTCACTAACCGCGGGAAGGGTTCGCTGTGTTGTTCTTTGGTCAGCCATAACGCGCAAGAGGCTCAGCATTTCGTAATGGGAACCGCAGTGATGCACGGGCGAATACTTGTATTGGATCGCGAATGCGCGAAAGAGTCAACGGGACACGGCTCTCCCCTCCCGCTTCTCGTTCATGGAGGACGCGGACGTGCAGGTGGCGGCGAGGAAATGGGAGGCCTGAGGGGAATTCGACATTACATGCAGAGGACTGCCATTCAAGGTTCGCCCACAATGCTTTCAGCCATCACGCAATCCTATCACGCAGGTGGAAGACAGACCGAGGCCCAGCCCCATTTGTTTCAACAGCACTTTGAAGACTTGGTCATTGGACATACCGTGACAACAGCAAAGCATACCATCACCGAAGCGGACATTGTCAATTTCGCCAATGTAAGCGGCGACCACTTTTACGCCCATGTGGATGCGACAAGTCTTGATGGCACCATCTTTGAGCAACGAGTAGCGCATGGATACTATCTGTTGAGCAAAGCAGCGGGATTGTTCGTTGACCCTAAAAAAGGACCGGTTCTGCTCAACTACGGAGTTGAGGAAGCTCGTTTTACGAAACCCGTTTATGCGGGTACTACCGTTGGAGTCAGGCTCACGGTCAAGGAAAAAGTCGAACAGGAGAAACGCACCGATGATGACATCCGAAAGGGCATCGTAAAGTTTTACGTTGACATGTATGACGACCAAGGTGAGAGCGTCGCTGTAGCGACCATCCTGACCATGGTGAAATTGCGCAACCAAGATTGAAGGCACTCATGGACGGCAATTTTGGATCATGAAGCATTTTCTCCTTGGCTTCTTTTGGGCTATTTCGTTCGTTTCCTTGGGGCAACAAGAAGCCACACCTGACGGGTTTACTTATTTAACAGGCGACCAAATTGCGCGTGACCTGGACAGTTTGTCAGCTTGGGTGCTCAAACTGCATCCAGCCCCTTTCGCTCAATGTTCTCCGGAAGAATGGACAGCCTCCCTCGATAAAAACAAACGATTGGCTCGCGGCGGCGGGAATGTGTTCACTGCCGCGAAGGCTTATTCCGATTTGACAAGTCTCTTGAAAGATAGCCACACAGGAATTGCCTTGCAGTCATTTGCCAACACCTTGGCCAGTTCAAATGGCCAGATTCCCATTGAAATCGCCACCGTTGAAAACAAAACTGTTGTCGTTCAAGACTGGACCAAAGAGTTGGTTCGGGGCTCAGTTGTAAGCTCCATCGGGGGCATCCCCTCACGTTCACTTCTCGGCATGTCGCTTTCGCTCGTATCGCAGGAAGGGGATGCTTTGGTCTCAAGGGTTCGGATGGCTGATAAACTTTGGAATGACCTAGCTCCATTTGCATTGGGCGCTGTTGCCGGTGATAGCCTGCCCTTGATCCTTGGCGCGAATGATTCGCTGCCTTCGAAAACAACGGTAGTCGCAAAAGCCTACCTCGACTCCATCAAGTTAACTGCACGAAAGCGAGACATCTCATGGGAGCGATTGACAGAGCACCCGGACATTGTTCATTTAAGTATTCGTTCTTTTCACCCTGAACAAGTGAGAAAATTTAAACGTGAATTGAAACTTTGCTTTCGGACGATTTACCGGGCGGAAAAAAAATCCAAGAATAGCATTAGAGGCATTGTGCTCGATTTGCGCCAAAATTCGGGAGGGCACATTGCGCTTATGGCAGAAGTCCTTCCTTATCTAGCTTCTGAAGCAACACGTATTCCGTTTGGTGCGCAAATCAAACATAGCGAAGTCGCCCGACATCAACTGAGTCAGCCATGGATTGGAGGCACTGCATTCTCCTGCGGATATGACCGAAATTTCGTTCACCTGAACAAAGCCATTCGGGATCTGAACCAACACCGCATGAGTTTTGTGCCATTTGAGAACCCCATAATCCCCAAAAAGCGATTGAATTATTCTGGGCCCGTGGCCATGGTGCTGGACGGCCTTTCGGCGTCAGCCTCGGTTTCTTTTGCGGCCTGGTTTGTGCGATCGGGACGAGGAAAAACCATTGGCGAACCGCCCATGGGCAGCATTAGCGGAACGTTCGGAAACCCTGTTCGTTTGACCCTTCCTTCCTCTAAACTTCAGTTCAATGTGGCTACGGCACGGTATTACACCGAGGAGCCAATACGGTGGCAGACGAAACCTTTACTGCCTGATTTCCCGATCGCCATGACCATTGAAGATTACAAGCGCAATCGTGATCCATTCCTTGAAAAAGCTGTGGAATGGCTTCGCCGTGCTGAGTAAATTCCTTTTGACTAATTTTCACCGCATGCAAAGCCTCAGAAACCAAATGCCGCATTCCATCTCCATCCTCCTTGGCTCATGGGCTGTTCTTTTTATGGTTGGTTGTTCAGATCCATCGTCCTCTCCGCTGCACCAAGAGGTTAATCCATTTATAGGAACTGGAGGACACGGACACACCTACCCCGGCGCAACTTCCCCTTTTGGAATGGTTCAGCTAAGTCCCGACACGCGTCTAACGGGTTGGGACGGCTGCGGCGGCTATCATTATTCGGACTCGGCAATCTATGGCTTTAGTCATACCCATTTGCAGGGCACAGGAGTGTCCGATTATGGCGACATCCTATTCATGCCGTGCACGCAATTCAATGAAAAGGGAACTTCATGGCCTGAGCGTTACAAGAGTCGATTCTCCCATGATTCAGAAACAGCCCATGCCGGACATTACCAAGTAGACCTACTGGACCATGGCATTCAGGTTGACCTCACCACTACGCCTCGTGTGGGAATTCATCGGTATCGGTTGAATCAACCAGACACATTGACGCTAATCGTGGACATGAATCACCGCGATGAATTGGTGCACTACAGCATCTATCCAATGAATGACTCAACGTTGGTTGGCCACAGGGTATCGGACAATTGGGCCAACGAACAGCACGTTTATTTCGCGGCGCAGTTTGATCGAGCATTTGAATGGCAAGACCAATTGTCTGAAATGACAGATCTCGGCCATGATGCCAATGGGGTGCTGCAGCAAGAGATGGAGTTCGTTCCTGTCTTCGCTTGTGACTTTGGTGTAGTCGACGAATTGAATGCCCGTGTGGCCCTGAGTTTTGTCAGCATCGAAGGGGCGTTAAAGAATCTAAAGGCAGAAGCGCCAACCACTGACTTCAATAGGTACCTCCAAGAGGCCACCGCGCACTGGGATGAACAGCTTGCTTGCGTCTTAGCGGATGGAGGCACGGATGAGGACCGCAAAAAATTCTACACGGCTTTGTACCACTGCTTTACGACCCCTAACATTGCAAATGATGTCGACGGCCAGTACCGAGGAACGGATTTGGAGCCCCATCAATTGGGTGCAGAGGACGGAAACCATTACACCGTTTTCTCTCTTTGGGATACCTACCGCGCCTTGCATCCGTTGCTGAATTGGCTCGAACCGGGGCGATCACGGGATTTTATTCGAACCATGTTGCGGATGTACCAGCAAGGTGGGCAGTTGCCGGTTTGGGAATTGGCCGGCAATTACACAGGATGCATGATTGGATACCATAGCGTCCCGGTAATTTCCGACGCCCTGTCGTGGGGCATTGTAGATTTTGATAAACCATTGGCATTGAATGCCATGGTGCAGGCTGCTGACAGTATGCACCTCGGACTACCTGCCTATATCGAACGAGGATACATTCCGATCGACGAAGAACATGAGTCTGTTTCAAACACATTGGAGTATGCATTTGACGATGCTTGCATTTCTGCATTTGCCAATGATTTGTCCAAGGAAGCTGGAGGCAACTCCCCAGGTGATTTTGATGAAATTGCGAATCGCTTTAAGAATCGCGCACTCTCTTACCGCAACCTTTTCAATTCAGAATCGGGCTTTATCCAACCAAAGCGAGGCGGAGCATGGCTAGATAATTACGAGCCGAGAGAAGTGAATTTCAATTATACGGAGGCCAACGGATGGCAGTACAACTTTTATGTGCCCCACGACATCAATGGGCACATGCATCTCTTAGGTGGGCCTGCTGCGTACGAATCGCTTTTGGATGAAATGTTTGAAGGAACGAGTGAAACTACCGGTAGAAGCCAACCTGACATTACGGGAATGATTGGTCAATACGCACACGGCAATGAGCCAAGTCATCATATGGCCTACCTCTATGCATACGCCGGAAATCCGAGCAAAACGGCAAAGCTAGTGCAGCAAATCCAAGAGAAGCTGTATTCCAACGCTCCGGATGGTCTTTCTGGTAATGAGGATTGCGGACAAATGAGTGCATGGCTTGTTTGGAGCGCAATAGGCATGTATCCGGTTTGTCCAGGTTCAGATGAATTGGTGGCGGGCACTCCCTCATTTTCTTCTCTGCTGATCACCCCAAGACCAAGGCAAGGCAATTCATCAGAGAAGAACGAATTGCGCATTGAACGCCTCGGCCCTGGCCCTCATATCAAGGGGGTCTCGTCAAACTTTGGTCGTTCGACCAACCTTCAATCCCAGACGATGAGTTGGTTCAGCAAGACATTGGTGCAACAAGGCGGTCGCATTCAATTTGAGACCGATTCAGAATCATCTGGGACATTTGGATCCGCTCCGGCCGATCGACCTTCAGAAACGTGGGATGATGCAAGTTTCATAGGTGTGCCTGTCATTGCAGCGCCTATGACCTTTCGGTCGAAAACCTACCTGGTTTCCATCTTGCCAAATGCAAAAGAAGATGCGATTGAATATCAAGTCTCAGATCGCACCTCCAAGAAAGCTTCTGAATCATGGGAACCGTATTCAGGCCCTTTTGAGGTAAGTGCCGACGCACAAATTTGGGCGCGGAGTGTGAATGCCAATGGAAATCAATCGAGCGCAGTGTCGCATCAAATTCGCAGGATCAGCCATAACTGGACGCTCAACTTGCAAACTGCTTTTGACCCTCAATATGCAGCAAGTGGAACGAATGCGATGATTGATGGCATCCAAGGTCCTCGTCATTATCAAACAGGAGACTGGCAAGGGTTTTGGGGCGAAGATGTTATCGGCGTGATTGACCTCAAGCAAAGTCGGCAGATCACAGCAGTTGAAGTTGGCGCACTTCGGGACATTCGGCCTTGGATATTTTTACCCCGAGAAGTTCGAATTGAGGTTTCTTCAGACTCGCTCGTTTGGCACGCATTTGGCGGGGGGGCTAAGCGTCATGAAAAATCCAATGATGATGAAGAGGCTTTGATTCACCGCTTCAAATTGGAAGGAAAAGCGTCTGCTCGCTACATCCGATTTGAAATAATCAACTTCGGCCCCCTTCCAGAAAACCACTTGGGCGCTGGCCACCCGAGTTGGACGTTCCTGGATGAAATTCGTGTGATTACCGATTGAACATGTCAGAAACGAAGGAGTCATTAACCGAAGATTTACTTCAAATAGGGTTAGCGCAAACTACTTTGCATCCGCTCAACCTTCGGGTACGCCATGCAGCAGGATCCATCATTACCTTAGAAGATGGCAGCGAGCTCATTGATTTCATTTCAGGAATAGGCGTTAGTTCATTTGGACATAGCAACCCTCAAATCACACAGGCGCTCAAGGAGCAGATAGAACTCCATCTGCACGTGATGGTCTATGGGGAAATGAGGCAGGCGTCACAAGATAGAGCCGCAAAGCTGCTTCTGTCCCTCTTGCCAGACGCATTGGATGCTGTATACTTTGTCAACTCCGGCGCAGAAGCTGTTGATGGCGCATTGAAACTCGCGCGCAGCAGCACAGGTCGACAGAAAATCCTAGCAGTTGATGGCGGCTACCACGGAAACACCTTCGGTGCATTGACCGTTAGTTCCAATGCAGCGCGCAAGGCACCGTTTGGACCTTTGATCCCCGGTGTTGAGTTCTTGGCTTGGAACGACGTTCAAGCGCTTGATGCCATCGACCACACGTTTGCTGCGGTCATCGTGGAAACAGTCCAAGGAGATGCAGGAATTCGGATACCCCACCAGGGATGGCTTTCGTCCCTTCGTAGAAAATGCAACGAGACCGGGACACTGCTCATCTTGGATGAAATTCAATGCGGAATGGGCCGAACGGGCAAACCATTCGCATTTGAGCATTTTGACATAGAGCCTGATATTTTATGCTTGGGCAAAGCATTGGGAGGCGGCCTGCCCATGGGGGCATTTGTGAGTTCAAGATCACGCATGAAGCGACTAGCCGATGCTCCTGCTTTGAGTCACATCACCACATTCGGTGGTCATCCGTTGCCCTGTGCAGCTGCAGCTGCGGCTTTGAAATTATTAAAAGACACAGACCTCCAACACACCGAAAGGTGCGCGCTTCGGTTTGAAAAGACCGTATCAAAGCATGTCCTTGTGAAGGAGGTAAGGCGAATCGGCGCCTACATCGCCATTGAACTGCCCAACGCAGAAGCGGTAAATTTCTGTGTGCATCATGCGCTTTCTCAAGGCGTGTTAATTTATTTCTTTTTGAGCACGCCATGCGCCTTTCGAGTTGCTCCTCCCCTGACCATGGACGAGGCCACTTGGATCAGAGCCACGGATATCCTCTGTGAAACACTGGATGCCTGCGCTTCTTCGATGCGTTAATTAGAATGCTGAAGAATGAACCCCACCATCTTGTCAATGGAGCGCTTGGCTTCAGGCAAGATGTCTGGAAACAACTGCCATCCGTGCAGTGCCGCTGGCTCGATTCGAAATTCAAAGGGAACTTCAGCTTTATCCAATTCTTCCGCAAGATTCTCGGCATCATGCCACAAATACTCCACTTTGGACGCCTCTAAGTAAACAGGTGGCCATTCCGCAAAAGAGGCCAATAAAGGCGAAGCTTTCGGGTTCGAAGCATCTTGACCCTGAAGGTAATGGGTCGCATATTCCAGCATGTCCAACCGCTCAAATGGGCTCCAATGCGATTGACTTTCGGTATTGCTTCTTGAGGCTGGTCTCAAATCAAGCCAGGGAGACAGCAGAAGCAAACCTGCAGGTGATTTCCCTTGCTTTGCTATGACCTCATTCAATAGTGCAGATGCGAGGTTCGCGCCGGCCGAGTCTCCCATCAACCAGATTCTTCCTTCCTCTTTGCACAATTCATCGTAACAAGCAAGGAGCTCATGGATCGCAAATGGAAAGGGGGTTTCAGGAGCTAGGCTGTAATCGGGAATGTAAATTTCAGCTTGGCATTTCTTAGCGAGCGAAGTCGCCAATGCCCGATGGGTTCGAGCAGAGCCAAAAGCGAAACCTCCTCCATGAGCCATTAGAATCCGATCAGGGCGATGCTTATCCCGATGCAGAGCAGGCGCACAATAAATTTTGGCCGATGAAATTCCAGCTAGTTCAACTTGTTCAAATGTGACTCCAAACTGACCGGGATATAGTCGGGACAAACCATCCAGCGTGGTCCGAATTTGCTCAGGTGTCATATTGATGACATCGCGTCTCCCGCTCCGACCCAATTGATGGGTAATACTGACAAAACGCTGCGGTATATTCCAGAGCGATGGGGGCAACTGTGCCATTGTTTAATGTCGCTTTGTGATGGATTGAAAGACCGGATACCGATTTACAGTGCCCTCATAATTCGCGGAATTCATGTGCAACCAATTGAGCTGTGCCCTGCTGCTCTTTGCAATCTCAGGATTGGCCGCTTTCGCGGCCTCAAAACGAACGCGCAACTCTGCATTGGATTCAAGCATTTCGAGGGCCGTTTCTTCAAACACGTATGCGCTGAAGTATTCCTTTTGTTGCAAGGCGCTGTCAAAAAAGTTCCATGTGAAAAAGGAGTCGTGGCCTCGGGGATCCAAGGCTTCGATCAAATAACGCGCTCCAATCTGCTCCGTTGGCACAAGCCAATCTCCTTTGAATAGCCGCACCTGTTCGGTGCGATACTCCAAAGAGTCAAGCCGGTTAATGTGGTGGCCTTCGTAAGGTGTGTTCCTGGCGTCGAAGCCAAGGATGTAGGTTACATCAAGCTCCATCGTCGTATCTGCAGCAAGCTGTGACATCGCGATGCCATTCCACTGACAACGATGAACCACTTCTCTCCAAGCTTGCGGTACAATATAGAATTCAGGCATTTGTCCCGTTTCATCTGGCAGGAATCGATTGAACCAAGGGATTTGACGCTCCCACGTTTCTTCTTGGTCGTATGCCAGCCGAATATCGCCAGTCACTTGACTTACTTCCCTACGAGCCGTGTAGCCCCTAAATGGTATCATTGTGGAGTCGGTTGCATCAAGTGCCCAATGCACAGGCAATTCGAAAGCGTTTTTGACGCGTTCCGCTTCCACCGCACGCAAGCGAATAATTTCTGCAGCATTTTCCTTTGTGAAGAGAGCGATGCACTTGATGAGATCCATGGTGGCCGTGACGCGCCTTGGAAACGGTTTCAGCATATGTGCCTCTGCTGTGAAACCCAGTGTGCCAAACAAGGTAGTATAACCTGTGCTGTAACGCGGAGACTCCAAAAATCCAATGATGCCAGACTCTGGCGTTTGGTTCCGAGTATTGACGTATGGAACAATGGTTTCACCGCGTTGCTCCATGGCTTCAAAAATCTGTGGTTCCATAACCTCCCTGAGGTACGGCCCAATCACAGGGCCAGCCTTGTCAGCCTGGGTGGTAATCAGGGTCATGGCATACGTGTAATCCGCACCATTGCTCGTGTGTGTATCGATGAATACATCGGGCTTTATCGCCTGAAAAAGGGACACAAAGCTTCGAGCATTTTGGCTGTCCATTTTGATGAAATCTCGATTGAGATCAAGGTTTCGAGCGTTCCCCCGAAAACCATATTCCTCGGGCCCTTCTTGGTTTGTCCGGGTGCAACAATTCCGATTCAATGCGCCACCAACGTTGTACATTGGCACAATCACCACATCCATGGACGCAAGCAATTCGAGCAATGCACGTTTGTCATTTAGGATTTCCCTTGCCCAAGCAATGGAAGCGTCTACACCGCACGGCTCTCCCGGATGAATCGCATTGTTGATGAGTAAGCAAGCCTTGGCCCCGTTAGCGATTCGTTCTAAGTGGCAATTCCTCAAGTCATTCATGCTCTTCAGGTTCTTGGCACTTTTGCTGAGAACAAAGGCATGAATGGGCCTACCAACATCGCTTGATCCCACCTCCACTAACGAAGCGAATTCTGACTCGGCAGATAAAGACTGGAAGTTGTCGATGGTTTCGCGCCAAGTTGGCGTCACATTGTTCAGGATATTCGCCGTGGGATCACTCGTGTCAATCTGCCCATAGCCAGGTACAATCGGCAGCGCCAAAAATGCGACACATAGGCATCGGAACGCATCGTTCATGGACAGCAGCGAGCAAGCAAGGAGAGCGGAAGCATGGTATTTCATTAAATCTCTTTCAATGTTTGCACAAAAGTCGGAACTTTGCCCCATGATTCGTTTCACACCGTCATCCAAGGCTGAATTAGCGGTAGGAAAGGTACTTCTCTCTGAGCCTTTTTTGAGCGATGCCTATTTCGGAAGAAAAGCCGTGTTGCTTTGTGAGCACAATGATGAGGGGTCTTTCGGTTTCGTCTTGAATAATTTCGTGCAAGTGGATTTGAATGAGTTGCTGGATGAATTGCCGGATTGGGAGGCCAAAATAAGTCTGGGCGGCCCCGTGAAGCACAGCAATCTTTATTACCTGCACACGAAAGCTGAAGCTCCCGGAGCGGTGATGGTCATGGATGGATTGTTTATGGTTGGCGTT
>CAXDQP010000023.1:0-14356 GCA_963991335.1 uncultured Flavobacteriales bacterium | reverse complement strand
AAATAAAGCCCCAGTACTATGAATGCATCTAACATTGGCGTCGTGTGGTATTCCATGACGAACTTGTAGCCAATTGACCCCGCGATTGACTGATTTAAATAAGCCATCGTGTCTGGTGCCAGCCAACAAAACGCCATTGTGTGCCTCGATACAGGTCACACTATTTGAAGTAAATCCGGTGTTTATTTCTTCCCAATCTGTATCTCCGTGAACAGAAGAATACAAGCCGCCTTCAGCAGTTCCTGCGTATATGTTGATTTTATCATTTGCTAGTGCAGTAACATTGGCACTCCGCATACACTCATTTATTGGGCTCCAGTTGATGCCATTGTTGCTGGAAATAAAAACGCCTTCTTCTCTACTTCCGGCATAGATACTGCCATTGCAACTCGTAAAAGACTGTATCCAAGCACTCGTTAAGCCTGTGTTTGACATTTTAAAAGTCACTCCATTATCTGTCGATTTGAAAATGCCCAACATGTCAGTTCCTGCGTAAACAAATGCGTCTGAAGAATGAATTGCTCTGGTTTCTACAGTCCAAATGGAACGGATCTTTTTCCAATTCTCATCGCCGTTAGCAGATTGAAAAAAGCCTGAGCCGTGAGTGCCAGCCAATAAATTATCTCCACTAAGAGATAATGAGCCGACGCTTGCATCAAGTTCTAAATTACTACTCAACGACCAATCACCCCCTGAAAGACTTCTTTGATAGATACGGCCATTGCTGACGCCGACATAAATAGCAGAGTCAGTGGTTCCAATCGACCAAACGTCTAACTGACTTAGCCCCTCATTTATCGTGTTCCACGACATGCCGCCATCCAAAGATTGATAAACCCCACCCTGAAAAGATGCGGCGTACAAGGTGCCATTTGAACTCGAAAACCCTTTTACGGAAGGTATGTTCGTTGTTAATGGAGACCAGGAATCGCCATTGTCAGACGACACAAAAACACCTGAAGACAACGTGCTTACAAATACGTTCTTCCCGAAGCATTTGATGGCCATAATGTTCATTTCGGCAATTCCATTGTTAATGGATGACCAGCTATTGCCACAGTCTGTCGATCGATACAATCCGTCTTGGTAAGTTCCGACAAAGATGTCAGAGCCGTCAGTCTCGAGATAATAGCTGTATTTCGCGGAAAATCCAGAGCTGACTGACAACCATGAAGCTCCGTAGTCAAACGATGCGTAGATTCCTTTCAAGTAAGTGGCAGCAAAGAGAACATCATCAACTGCGATTAAGTTTTTGACGTACACACCCTCTAATTCGCGACCGGCGATTTCCCAGAACATTCCATTGTTGTTCGTCCGAAATACGTTGTCATCTGTGGAGACAAAAATATAATCATCCAGATGAACAAGGGATTTTGCGTCGGTGCTGAGGAGGCCATTGTTGCGTTTCTCCCAAGATAAGCCCTGGTCTTCGCTAACCAATACACCTACTCCACCTGCAGCATACACGTGGTTGTTGTGATAAAGTAAACTCCTAATGTACCCTCCTTTTGGCCCATTTAGTTGTTGCCATTGACCAAACACAGGGCAATTCAAGATAAGGAATAAAACGGCGAGCGCTGCTTTGTGTACGGTTTTGAAATCGTGGTTTACGAGCGCAGCAGAAGAGCGGATGTTGTCTTGCGCGTTGTTTCCTTTCCTCCGAAAGCTAATCTTCAAGGTATACAGCGATCTAGAATGACTCATATTTAGGCGAATGATTCGTAGATGAATTGAACGGAAGTTGGTGTCCCAAACATTTTTCAATCTATTAAAGTCATGAAAATACGGTGTTTTTGAATTGCGCTTCTTTGGGAAAGAGGTAGTCAGTGCAAAATTGAAATTTCGAAGGGTTCTTTCATGAAGGAATTTCGCATCAATAACATTCTTCTATTGGGATTGATTTGTTGTCCCGATTGCGGCGCATACATGGACTTCCGGCCTCCTTACAAGCACTGATTGATCACGTCATGATGTTCGCGGACAATTGGGATGAATTGACTTCAGGATGGATTGTTGAAGTCGAAAGCGTCTTGGGCTCCAGGACAGGACGTTAACTCTAGCTGGAAGGCGAGGCAGCAAAAACCAAGCAACAGGCCTCAGAACAAGCCCAAACGGACGTTCATTCCAATTGAAGTGTTAAAGCAAAGCTGTGAGGGTTACGAGCAGAATGCATTCATTCAAAACCTACTCACTACTATCGACTTTCCATTTGAATCACGAGACATTGAAAACGTCATTGCGATGTACCGTCTAGGCACGGTGCAATATGGCTATCCATCAGGCGCGACAACATTTCCATTCATTGATGTAAACAACAAGGTAAGGGCCATCCAGGTGAAGCAGTTTGACGAAAAAAACCACACCACAGGAACAAACTTCATACACTCAATAATTCAAAAGTACCATGTCCGAAACAACCTTCAAAATTTCGTTGTCGGCGCCACCCGCAACCTGGACAAATGCCGCATTCAACACGGTCGCCCCAAGCGCATTGGATTTAACTCACTCGCCTAAAAAAAATTGGAAGAGGATGCGACTGACATCAAGGCGAATGCTCTATGCAATTTGAAACCTTCTCAAGTGGACGTAACTTACAAGAATTGCGAAAAACCCAGCACCGACGTGTTTTCCATATAAAAGAAATGGACAAAAGCTATTGCACACAAGCTTAGCAAGATAAAGATGACCTCTGCAAAAAACGATAGAACCAGTTTTAATGATTATGGGTCTGGCCAAAATAAACTTGCAGCAATGCAGCCTTATTTTTTTCCCTACATCGGGTATTTCCAGCTCATTTCTGAAGTGAATATTTTCGTCCTATACGACAAGGTTTCCTACCGAAAATCATCCTGGTTACAAAGGAACCGGATAAAAGACAAAGGGACATCTCAGCCTTTGTACCTATCCGTTCCAGTGCAACATCATAGCTCTAAAAAGCTCATTGAAAACGTTAGAATAACTGAAAACGATGACTGGAAGACTCAATTCAAGAACCTGATCTATTACAACTACAAAAGAGCTCCATTCTTTGATGAAGTTTTTGAGTTTATCGTAGAATTAATTTTCAATGATGAAAAATCATTGCACAAGTACAACGGGAATATACTCTTAAATATATCCGAAAAATTGGGCATTATGACTTCAATTATAATCGAGAATGAAGCGCATGAGCAAGTCGAGGCCAATCTGCGGAATATGCATATTCCCAATGAGTTGCGGAAGCAACAGAGAGTTATTCAGTTGTGCAAACTTTACGATTCAAAAGACTACATCAACCCTATAAACGGGATGAGCTTGTATGATTTCGACTTTTTCGAACGACACAATACGCAATTGCATTTTATGGAAGCGGAACGAATTGAATACCCTCAATTCACTCAACCTTTCTGCGAAAACATGTCAATCATCGACGTCCTAATGCACAATGGATTCAATGGCACAAAAGAGCTATTGCAACACCGAAAACTGATCCATCATGAACCTGATTGAATCAACCGACCTATTCGTTCGGAAGAAGTTCGATTATTACAACAATTGGATCCTGGATGAACCCCTACTCATAAGCGAAGGCAGCAGCAATGATCTTCGTGCTCTTCAGAAGATTTTATACAAGCTCATAAATGAGTTTGTTTCGAATTTTTCTCGCTATAAGCACTTGATGCCTGTGTCACCTGAAGTGGAACAACTCATTGAACTCTTCAATCGAAAACCTTACCAAGTCGGGACTTACCGAACTGATTTCGTTTTCGATTTAGACAGGCAAATCAAGATAATCGAGATCACCTGTAGAATGGGCTTAAACGGTGTCTTCTCATCTGCGATCATGGAGCATTTCACCGCCCAATTCGTGCAGTCTGAAAAAATCGATTGCACACGGATTGATTTATATAAAGGCATTTTCCAGAAGTTAGAAGCCAATTTAAAGGATGTCGATTCAGTCACCGTTTTAGTCGGTCACGACAAAAGGAATGAATCAAAGATATTTACGGAAATATTTGAAAGAATGGGCTTCAGGGTGCGCCAAGTGCAATACGACTGCATTAAAAACCACCTCGAAGAAATGCAGAATTCTTGGATTATATCCGAATTGTCATTTGATGAAATTCTTTCCATTGATCTGAAAACATTGGAAGCTCTGATGCCATTGAACATCACAAATGACTTCCGAACGGTGTTTTTGATTCATGACAAAAGATTCTTTGACGTTTTAGGGCATGCAGTCTTACGTGACACCGTTTTGACTCCGGAAGAAATCAGGTTTTTTGACCAATACTATATTCCCACCTTGGCTTACGCTCAAAATCCTCTAGCCTGGGAAAATGCCAAACACAATAAGAACGAATGGATTCTAAAGCATCGGGCGCTCGGCAAAAGTCAAGAGGTTTATGCGGGAGTTGTCACGGAAACACAAGAATGGGAGGCATTATTTGAAGATGACAAAATCAAAGAAATGGTTCTCCAAAAATGGGTGAAGCAACCTACCTATAAAACTACTTTGAAAGGTCAGCAGGTGAATGACTATTTAACAGGCACACTCCTTTATTTCGATGATGATTATTTCGGATTGGGTGAATTCAGGACCTCTTCATATCCAGTGACCAACAAGGTCGACCACAGAAAAATGGCTGGACTCATAGTGGGTCAAAAGGAGGTGGCTAAGGGTGATTATAATGGAGAAATTATCATATGAAAAAGACGGAAAACGTCAACGACTCGTTGCTACCTGCCGCCGAAGACATTGCGTTTTACAACCAATTTGGCTGGTATAAATCACCGGTCATCTTTTCTGATCAAGAACTTGATGACGCTGTTCAGGGAGCCCAAGATTTTTACGATGGCAAAATTGACTTCCCCCTCCAATCCAAGCTTGGCCTTAGTGACGACCCCTTCGATCCGAATCTCACCATTCGAAACAATGAATTTGTCACCCTTCAACAACAAAAATTAAGAGCAATCGGCTGGCACCCAATTATAAGGGAAACAGCTAAGCTCCTCACGAAAAGCAGGAGCATACGACTGTTCGCTGATTCACTCATAAGCAAGTTCCCAACCAAAGATAAAAATCAAGGCAATGTCGGCTGGCATACAGACAAAGCCTATTGGCCAACGTGCTCATCCAATAAACTCTTGACCGTTTGGATTCCATTGCAAGACTGTACAATTGACATGGGACCTGTGGTTTACTTGAATGGAAGTCACAAATGGAAATTAGAGCAAGAAATGCATGAATATTTTTCATTCACAAGCCAAGATCTTGAATCATTCGAAAATTACCAGAAAAGCAAAAACTCCAGCTTGAAAAAATCATTCATGACCTTAAAAAGAGGACAAGTATCCATTCACTCGTGCAATACCATCCACTGCAGTTACCCGAACGTTTCCGATAAGACTCGTTTGGCATTGGCAGTCCACCTGCAAGATGACAGCAACCATTACCAGAAAGCATTTAAAGCGGACGGAACGAAGATTGTAATCGGCTATGACCAAATCTGTTCTAAGGATCAGAACGGTGATCCCAATTACCACGATGACCAAATCTTCCCACTCATTTGAGTCAATTACACGCCTTACGATGAAACACTTTATAGAATTAAAAGACTCACGTCTCGACCTGCAGGCCATGGTTACAATGACGCGGAAAACTGTTGCAGATCAAGGGTACATTGTTTTTCGAAACTTCCATTATGATCTCAATGATTTAGAAAAAACAAAAAACCTGTTCATCCAGTTGTGCGAAATGGTTGGAACACCAATCTCACATGATCAGCACGGCTCCATTGTCTGGGACATCAAGTCAAATCCGAATTCTACAGGTCCTGTAAAAACATATTCTGAGCACAATCACCAAGCAGAATTGCACACCGACAGCCAGTACAGCTTTTATCCTGAGGACATGTTTGCGCTGCTGTCGCTGCAAAAGGCAAAATGCGGTGGAGGCTTATCGCATCTCAAAAGTCTGAAGAACATCTTAAATCGATTGAAAGCGCTGCCCGATGGTGACGAAATCACAAGAATCTTATCGAACACAGATTTCCCTTTTATAGTGCCGAACGTATTTAAGAAGGACAACTCCAAAAAATATGAGTTCAATTTCGGTCCAATTCTGCGTAATAATGAAATCAGATTTCGAATTGACACATTTGAAAAGGCATTTCAAATTGATAATTCTTTTTGCTCTGAAGAACAGATCAGTGCTTACGGTAAATTAAAAAAGGTCATTACCGACGATCTAGATCTAACTGAGTTCATGATGGAACCTGGGGATTTAATTATAATCAACAACAAAACCATGCTTCACGGCAGGAGTTCGTTTACCGATTCAAATCGGCACATATTACGGATACGAATGAACAAGCACGCGAAAGGTCAGCGCAAAGGAGAAGTTCAGTAGTACTTTGTTGGACGTCGAATGTTGCCGCTGTGCGTGATCGTATTTTTCAAAAATCGCTTCAACTGCTGCCCAACTTCGCCGTGAGTCCCTGTCATGCCGACCATCTTTTTGAAGAGACGTGCATTCAGCGCAAAGTCCATTTTTTTTGATTGTGTATCGACACACACTATTACCGTTCTTTCCACATTACCAACGTTGTATATGCGACTAGCAAGGGTTACAAAGCAAAAAACCCCGCACTTGTTGAAGATGCGAGGATTTTGAAAGTAGCCCGTAGGGGGCTATCAACATATCAATGAATTCAATGGTTTTAGAGGATTCAAACCCCATGTGGGTCGTCACGTGGGTCATTTTTGCAAGGAATCGAACTTGACGACGTCAACCACATTCCATTGGCGATGAATGAGTTTAGCGGCCTTGAACAACGCGAAACGAAAAAACTCCGTGACACGAAGGTCGGTCAATGGCTCAATTCGTCCGCGCCCCATTTACTTGATGCCGTGGGTGATGCCCTCCCCGATTCGGGTGTTTTGGGTATCGTCAAAAACCGGGTGGACCTGGACATTGCCTTTGAGGTTCGCGACGCATGGGTCACACGGCATGAAATCCTCATCTCACCGCGATGGGTGGATACTTCACGTTGCGATCGGTGTTCGACAAACGAAACAACCGCATGTGAATTGCTCAATTACAAACCTTCGCTCAACGCTCATCAATTCATCCTTGCACCGTTCATCAATCGCTTCAAAATCGCCCCATGAACGACATCAAAACCATCGAAGAACGAAGGGTGTACCACGAACGATTGAAAGGCGTTGTAATGGCCTCAAAACGGCTTGATGAACGACTTCAAGAACGGAAAAGGAACGACAGTCAAATCGCAAGCAGTCCGTCACCCCAATGACTCATTAAATCCATCAAGTCATCGACGCCAATAACGCCATCTTGGTTAGCATCTTGAGGAATCGAGCCTTCCGTCTGGGCACTGAGGTTCAACCCCAACGCAACAGCAAACAATATCGTCAGTAACTTTTTCATTCTTCAGTGTCTTCTACGCAGCGAATCGCACTGCCGACACTCACCTCCCACCAACCCCGAAAGAGACAGCCACTGTCGGCCGGCACCTGCCTTCTCCACAGCTGGGTTGCATCGTAGGGAGTAGATGTCCAGAATTCTGAATTGATGTAAGCGTTGCCGAAGCCTTCCCAAGCCAAAAAGTATCCGCTAGGCTGAACCGACAACCCCCAAAGATCTGTCCCCTCGTCTCCCGGATACCATCCGGTTTGGCTTTTCCATGCCTTCCCTATCTCCAAACTGCATCCCCGGTCTCCTGCCGTGCTTTCCCAATCCACTTCGCTCATGCCTGTGGCCCCTTCCAATTGAATAAAGTCGCTATCGGATGACACATGCCAGCCGGTAGGACAAAGTCCGCGCGCATCCAAAACTGCATGGCCATTGTACATGCGGCCCCTTTCTTCAAGGTAAACCGAATCTTCCAAAAAATAAGTCTGCGCTCCCGCAGTGGCCCAAAGCAAAGAGTCTTGAATGTCCGAGGGAATCGGGTCCCCGTTGGCATAAAGCTCTGTGCGAAGATTCTCTGCAAACCAACATTGTTCCCCAATCTGCACTGTGGCATAATCGTAGCCGTGGAAGTTAACAGGACCGCCACAACTAAACCCGCTTGTTTCAGGCTCTTCACACGTAGTTCCAAAGGACGCAAGCAATTGCATTAAATCGTTGATCCCAATGACGCCATCGCCGTCTAGATCTTCTTGGCAAAAATCGAAAGGAATGCATTGCGCCAGGGCATAGTCCCAAACAGTCCCCTCAGCACAGCAACCGGGCCCGGGACATCACGAAAACTCGCATGTCTCACCATCACATTCAGCCAATGCGTTGTAATTGCAGGCCTC
Source organism: uncultured Flavobacteriales bacterium (assembly GCA_963991335.1). Taxonomy (GTDB): domain Bacteria; phylum Bacteroidota; class Bacteroidia; order Flavobacteriales_D; family Sanyastnellaceae; genus UA16. The sequence continues at coordinate 6,052 of CAXDQP010000023.1, read as the reverse complement.
GATTTCCATGCAACCGGAAAGCACACATGATCCACCTCCACAAACTGCATTTTCATCAAAATTACAAGCCGTCGGATCGTCACATGTCGGCAAGATACAAGAGCCATCATCATCCGTAGCGGCTGAGTCGTAATTGCAAGCTTCGACATTCGTGCAGCCCAAAGTAGGCTCTGGGGTACCCAACGGGTGCTCAAAACAACCGAGATCAGCTGAAGAACCCACCGGTATTGGGCGATCTTCAATATTTAAATCCAACGCACTTGATGCAACGGAGAGTATTCCATCAAATCCGTAACGGAAATTAGAACCTTGACCAATACCAGCTGAATTGGAAGCGAGTTCGTAGTTCATTTGAAAACTTGGAGCCAATGAAATCAAACTCGAATCAACATCGAATTGCTTATACACACTCAACCAATCATAATCCACACCTCCTTCGACCAAAGCATTGCGCAGGTGAGCCGTAGCGACCTTATCTCCGGTTTGAACCATTTTGAACTCGGCACTTCCATTATTTGCAATGACTGAATTGGAAATGTAAAAGTCTGCATCGTTCGAGTAACACCAAATGAAACAACCAAAATTGGTGTTGTCGCTTATGGTGCAATGATCAATGACTGTGTCATCTTTGTATGTCGTAACACCTCCGTTGTTGTTGTTGGCAATGAGACAATTTTCGATTAGCATGTTCGACGTGTAGACAACGATTCCACCGCCCGTCTCCCACGCATTGTTGTCGATGATGCGGCAATTGCGGATGATATTATTGCTCCCTCCCGTGTTGACGGTGTGTTTGCGTCCATAATTACCAGTGACAAGACAGTCTTCAATTATGCAATTGTTTGCACCGAGTTGAATGCCATGCGCCGTGATATCTCCTGTGCCAACGTTATCACGGATGATGCAGCGCTGCACCAATGAACCATCGCATCCGGACATGTATAACCCTGCTCCGTATCCCGATCGACCGTTTTGGATTGTTAGGTCCGAAAGCACCGTTTGGGCCCCTGAAATATAAAACGTTGTGCCCAATTCAGCGCCGTCAATGATGACCTGCGCAGCAACGGAATCTGGATGTACGGTGGGTGAATACCCCATGACCGCACCCCCTTGAGTGGTAAGACTTACATTCTCCATGTAAGTGCCGGGTGCAATCAAAATCGTATCGCCCGAACAAGCAGCATCGCATGCGGCCTGAATCGTTAAAAACGGCGTCAAAGAGTCACCATTGGCTTCGTTGGCTTCGGCCATACCATTAACAAACCAAGATGTTCCACCTAGGCAAGAGCCATCGCAGTTTTGACCGTAAGCGGAATATTCGCAACTTCCATCATCTTCTGGGGCACTGGAATCGTAATTGCAAGCCGTTGGATCTATGCAGCCTGGAAGGGTTGGCTCAGTGTTATAAAGAGCGAGGATTTCTTCCGAGGTTAGCACCCGATTCCAAATACCCGACTCATCGATATCACCAGCGAATTCGTTGAAGAAGGGAGTGCCACCACTCCTATGAATGCGCCCAAAGTTGATCCAATGGTCGTTGGGCAGAAGCTCCCGATAGCCCTCATCGAATTCCAAAACCAAATCTCCATTGACGTAGATGAGCAATGCACCATTGTCATACGTCACAGAAACATGGGTCCATTCGTTCAATTCGAAAATGCCCGGAGTGCTCTGCACTTGGGTATTGTTCAGTTCAATGCAGTTGTGTGAGGCACTAAAAAATACACTGTTGTCAGGGAAGCACGTCAACTCAAAATGGTGCCGCTCCCCACAAGGATTCCCCACGAAATTTCGTTTGGCCACAATCGTTCCTGTGTTGCTGTTCGTCTTCTTGAACCATGCAGACAGCGTAAGTTCGTGGACCATGTCTTCAAAAACCGAGGACGTCGGAATCTCGAGATAATCGTCTGTTCCATCGAATGAAACGGCACCATTCAAAGGAGACTCCGCAAAAGAGGCACCAAATACCGAGCCGTTGTGCGCATTGTCCGACGCGTCTGAAACATCGCCGTCGAAGTCATACCACCCCACCAACCCATCGGTCGGCACGTAATCGGGCACATTTTGAGCAAAAGCATTGAAGCATAGGCAGCACAGTGCCATGCAAAGGATCATCAGTTTGATTCGCATCACAGTCAATTTGGTTCCTTCGAAAATACGAAATACCAACTAAATCAATAAGAAACGGATATTGTAGCGGTAAGTCCTGCCAACTTGCATGAACTCCCCGTCTCCTATTCCGCCCTTAGTCTCGAGGGTTGGGCTGCTGAAGCCTCCCCCCATCCTTTAGACCTTCATTTGATGTTGAGAAAAAATGAAATATCATGGTGCGCCCTCTGCATTGAAAGAAATCAGCCAATCCTCAATTTAGTTTCACTTCAACTGGGGAAGTGAACAAAACTAAGGTAGAGAATTAATAAACGTCCTAATGGGATCATTCATATCCCTTTCCACCCGTTTCACCGCAAAATTCGCAGTTTTCATCTCTTTGTAATCGGCATCAATTATCCTCAAGATATCTGCTTCCGTAACCCTGAGCTCATTCTCCCAATTGATGAAAACATAAGGATTGCCGTTTTTCGTTGAAAACAAATAAGAAAAAGTAGGAAAATAAACCTCTTCCTTGGCATAGAACATTCCTTCAGGCAGGACAGGGAAGAACAAGTTCTTTTTTTTATTAAAATCACGGATTACCCTTATCAATTCGCGGATACGGGAATTTCGGTTCAACCGATTCTTTGATATCAAAGCAATGAATTTTTCGCAGACATCGTAACACATAAATGAACCTTCCAACTGAGATCCTTTTATTGACTCGACATCTAAATCCAATTTATTGAGCGCTTTTAGCAATACCCGGTCTTTTCGTGCATGTCTGCCCTGATGCCAAGTACTTCTCACCTTAAAAAAAGCAAAACCTGTTTCAAAATTACTCATGTAATCTGCTAACCCATGCTTCACAAACATGTCATTACTGGCATGAAAACAAACGTAGTCAAACACAACTCTGTTCTTTTTTAGCAATAACAAATTTGAAAAATGTGCATAGAACTGCGAATTATCACCACGACCCGTCCTGATCGATTTGTTGTTTATGATTACGTGATCTAAAGCACTCATCTTCTCGATTTCACCACCCAAATCGGCCCTGAATGAACGGGACAAATGAACAATTATGAGGCATTTCGGATTGAATTTTCTGAAATTCGAAATTTGATTCAAGACGACATCTAGCTTCTCATGCACCAGTATCGAGAAAATGACCTTCATGTATTAACTGCTTTTTTGATCCTCCAGTTAAGTTACTCAATCATAGTCGGATCGAATCATGCAAACTATAGCAACCCGAAGCGTATCTCCAACGAATCAAATGAAGCAAAAGACACTTTCACCTCTGGTGATCGGAATCTTTTCCATTTACGGCGACATTCTCAAAGCCAGCTGTTCATAATACTCCTGGGGTACCCCACAAAAAACCACATCCGCCTTGGGAATGACGTTGATGTGTATGGAATAGTTCTGCTCAATAAGGTGATTATAAACTGGCGCGATGTACTTCTCCAACGACACCGCTTGATAATAACTACGATAAGCTTTCCGAAACAAATCTACTCTTTTAAAGTAATAGAGACCCGTAGAACAGTATTTTGATATTTGCTTCTTCTCAGCTGTTTCAACTACCCTCGACGAATGTTCACCCTCCGTTTTTGCATAAGACCAATTGTTGCCTTCTCCTTCAAAAACCTCGAGACAGCCATCCATTTCTGAAATTTCTTTCGGAATGGAATAGGATTTTTTGAACGTGTCAATGTTGTGTATCAATAGCTCTGAAGCTGAATCGACTTCGGCCGCTATAAGTCCTAAATGAACCGTTTCCGCCTGACCAGAAGTCACATCATCCAATTCAATCACTTGAAACTTATGGATACCTAAAAGCTTACATTCCTCCTCGATGAACCGTTTGCTCTCGTAGATTTTTCGGGTAACGAAAACAAATTCAAAAACATTGAAAAATTCTTTAAACCCTTCCATAGAGAGGTAAAACAAACTGTAGTTTTTAAGGTACAACATGTACTTAGGTAGGGTAAAGCCTTCTTGCGTGAATCGGCTACTCAAGCCTGCCATCGGTATTACAATCGTCATTTCTTAAATTTTAGAAACTCCACATACATCCGTAAAGCGTTAGCCAGCAAAGCACTTTGCCGATGACGATCATCGCTATGAAGCGGAAGCATTGATAAAAACAAATGAACTAAAGGAGAATAAATATTATGCTCTTGGATGGTTTTGTCGAAAAAATTTAAATTCAAGAATTCGGACTGGATGATTTTGATGTGTTCAGCCATATTTAATTGGAATGTAAAACTGTAGTTCTCCTTGACTTCAAGATCAAAGCATCCACTCACAATTAAATCATAACACCCTATAGCAGAGTGAGATAACTTCGCTAAATCATATCTGATGTCGCCATAGATGGTAACATTATCATCGAAATCCAATCCTCTAGGGTCAATTACCTTGATTGATTTACGTCTAAAATCGTACAGTATATTACTGAAACAAAAGTCGCCGTGCACTACAGTCTGATACAAACCTTTTTCAGCTGCAAACTCAGCATGGACAGTTGCAATTATCTCATTCAAACTAGGCAAGTCAAGTCCATTGTAGCTCAATGTTTGGTCTAAATCAAATCCAGATGTTGCAGAAAACTCTTCTAACCTTTTAATTGTTTTCTCTTGCAACGTGTAATTACTGATCACACCGTCAGGTCTTTTCTCACGGAAGCAATTTTGCAAAAAATCCCGGCAACTGGAAAACATCTCTTTCCAAACAAATGACGGTTGATTCCCAAAAACGAAAAGATCGGAGAGTGTGTTAGAGTATAAATATTCTACTTCGTATCCAAATTCACCCTGACCCTCAAACACACTGTAAACGTTGGGCGTATAATACTTTATGCTGCTTGGAATGGCTTGAAACCAAGCTGACTCTGCTGTCATTTTTCGTTTATTATCGCTGCTCTTGCGAACTGAAAACTTGTTTACTTCGAGATCATTAAAAGCTCTCTGGGTCGTGAACAGAGCCTTGGACTGGAAGTAAGTCGATGTTAAGCCAAAATCTAACCAATCATGCACGGCTTTGTAGGTAAGTTGTTTCGTCTCACGGTAAAACCTGACAGCATCAATGAATCGGTAGTTTTTTTCTGAAATAGATTTAATCAGCTGTTTTTGATCGGAAAAAGAAAAATAGCCCGAAAAAATCAAGTCACTATTTCCCTTGTCCACAAAGTCCCATTTATAGTTATCCTGAACACTTGAAACGTAACAAATGTCATTTTCTAATCCAATGTTCTTGAACAAGGTATCACCAAACAGTATCCGCAAAGGCTCTTCATATCTGCCCAAGTAATCGAGCACATAGACAATCGATGAACCCAACGCAATGTCTACAGGTACCCTAACAATTTCGACTTTCCTTCCATTCAAATACTCTAGGTCATTTTTTTCCAAAACATAATCGTTCGGAATCGACAAAACCACTCGTTCATCTTGATAGCTCAATAAATCCAGCTGATGACGATATAATCTTGAATTTTGCAAAGGCAAAAAAGCGGGCGGTAATTTTCCCAATTCATTGACTAGATCATTACCAACGTAAGCTCCTGATGCTATTAAAATCATATTAACGAATCCATTGCCTCCTTTTCCTTGCGCAATAACTCCTCAATTTCGTCATATGAATGATTCAAAAACTCAGATGGACGGATTGACTTATCGTCTATGTAAAATCCCTCAAAACCGCACCATGGCTTTCCGATATGAACTTCATCATAAGGGATTTCATGCTTATTCAACCATTCAACAATATTCGGTAATGTGTGCACATTTATTTTTCCGACATTGTTTTTATAGGTCCTCATATTTCTGCTTGAGTTTATGACAATTTCGAAACCAAGCTCCTTGTATTTCACCAAGGTTTCAATCATTGGTGAAATCGGCTTGCTATTTACGTAATCACCATCAATTGTAATCGATAGAGTGTGATCTAAATC
>CAXDQP010000022.1:0-14549 GCA_963991335.1 uncultured Flavobacteriales bacterium | reverse complement strand
TTTTGCTGCTTGTCCGGGCGCATGTGGTCGAGGGTGCGCACGCCGGCGAGCCGATCCGCGAGGTTGAGCAAAATCACCCGTACATCGGCACTCAACGTCAGCAGCATCTTGCGGAAATTCTCCGCTTGCGCGCTTGTCCCAGGATCGAACACCCCGGACATTTTCGTGAGTCCATCCACAATCTCCCGTTCGCGCTTGCCAAACAGTTGTTCGACATCCTCCAAGGTCAAATACGTATCCTCCACGGTATCGTGGAGCAATGCGCACACAATGGCGGTGGTGTCCAATCCCAATTCTTCCGCCACTACCCTTGCAACACTGATGGGATGATAGATGTACGGCTCGCCGCTTTTGCGCCGCATGTCTTTGTGCGCTTCGAGCGAAATGTCAAATGCCTTGCGGATCGCCTTCCGATCTTTCCGCGATTTGCTATGCACGGCCGCGCGAAGCAATCCCCGGTACCTGCGGAGGATTTCCTTCTTTTCTGCTTCGAGATCAATGGCGGGCGAGGACATGAGGCTAATTTCGGACAAATCGGCGGCAAGTCAACCCTTCGTATCTCCGTAACTTGCGGATATGTTTGAAGTGAATAACCCAGAACTGACCAGTTGGGTCAGTGTTCCTGCCGATTCGGACTTCCCGATTCAAAACTTGCCCTTTGGCATCTTTTCCACTGCTGACCGCAGCGCTCGCCCGGGCGTGGCCATCGGTGAGCAGATATTGGACCTCTCCGAAGTGGCAGCCATGGGTTTGCTCGATGATCTGGGTTGTGGACGCGCGGATTTTGAAGCGTCAACGCTCAACGCTTTCATTGGCCGGGGCAAACAAGCCACCCGTGCGGTGCGCAACCGATTGGGGGAATTGCTGCAGTCTGGTGCAACGGAATTGACCAGCCACACCTCTCGCGTGCTGGTGAGCCAGTCCGAAGCGACGATGCACTTGCCCGTTCAGGTGGGGGATTACACCGATTTTTATTCCAGTGAAGACCATGCCCGCAATGTGGGCAAGATGTTTCGCGATCCCGAAAATGCGCTGCTGCCCAATTGGAAGCACATGCCGGTCGGCTACCACGGCCGCGCTTCGAGCATCGTGGTGAGTGGCACCCCGATTCGCCGGCCGCACGGTCAAACCCGCCCCGATGATGCAGCGCCGCCGGTGTTTGGACCCTCCCGTTTGGTGGATTTTGAATTGGAGATGGCGTTCGTGACGCATGGAGGAAAGCCGCTCGGGGAACGCATCACCACAGCAGAGGCTGATGACTTCATCTTCGGCTTGGCCCTGTTCAACGATTGGTCCGCGCGCGACATTCAAAAATGGGAATACGTGCCGCTCGGGCCGTTCCTGGGTAAGAATTTTGGTTCGAGTGTGAGTCCGTGGATTGTAACGCTCGATGCGTTGGAAGGCTACCGCGTTCCAGGTCCTGTCCAGGATCCGGCTGTGCTGCCTTATTTGGAATACGAAGGCCAAAGCCATTACGATGTGGCCCTCGAGGTGGAAATCATTCCGGAAAACGGCCAAGGGCTCACGGTTTGCCGTTCCAACTTCAAGCACATGTATTGGAACATGCGCCAGCAATTGGCGCACCACACCGTCAATGGTTGCAACATCAATGCCGGAGACATGATGGCTTCGGGCACCATCAGCGGACCTGAGAAGGGTTCGTTCGGCTCGATGTTAGAAATCAGTTGGCGCGGCACTCAGCCGGTGCAAATGCCCGAGGGCAGCGATCGAAAATTCATCCTCATCGGTGACACGGTGCGCTTGACGGGCTTTGCCTCAAAACCGGGTGCTCCACGAATTGGGTTTGGTAAGGTGGATGGAAAAGTGGTGGGGTGAATTGGGGGTGGAATCCTACTTGAATCGTTCCGTCAAATTGTCATTCGAGCGGTTCCCGAATCAAAGCCAACTTCATAGCAATTTCGACACTCGTCAGGTGGTTAATGTCGCTTCAGTTTAGTGAGTATCTTTTCTGTCAATGACTTTCGGCGTTTGTTTTTATGCGGAAATGGGATTTTTGGATGGTCGACAGACAAGAAAGAACAAAGCTTATCCCAGCCTTTGTTTTTAGATAAATCAAGAATGAGCAATTGATTTGGTTTATCCGCAAAAAAGTCAATTACACTTGCATTGTGTAACTTGTATCGTGCGAGGTATTCGGCTTCATTCCCCTTCGGGAATCCCAGCCCAGTGCCATATGCAAATTCTCGAAGTTTATTATTTGTGGTACCGAAATGATTTGACACGGATTTCAACCATTCGTTTTCGTCTCGAATTGTCAATATGAAATAGCCATTAGGAAACGCTTTGTATAAATCCTGGTAGATGAGATTCCAAGGGCAGTCCTGACAGGCGTCAAAACCATCTAATTGTGAGATGATTTGGTCGATATTGTTGTCGTAGAGAGGTTTGCGGTCAATTGAGCTGTCTTGAACACTATACCCGAGGGCCTCAAGAGCAACACCTAATGAGGTTGTCCCAGTCTTATGCCAGCCGATGCCTAAGATTTTTCGCTTCTGTAAGGTTTTCATGATTTACTGTTTATCGAAATCCAGCTCAGAGGAGTTTTCAGACGAACGATCAATTGTCTGCCCCCGATCGGGGCCCACGGATACAATGGAAATGGGCGTTGCCATCTCCTTTTCGACCATGGCAATGTAGTTGGTCAATGATTCCGGCAAAGTGGACTCCAAAGTGGCACCGGTCAAATCTTCTTGCCAGCCTCCATGGTTTTTGTAATCCGGTGTGACTTCGTCCGGTTCGATGCCGTAGGGTAAGTTTTGCGTCGAAGCGCCGTCGTGCTGGTAGCTGTGGCATACGGGGATTTCATCGAAACCACTGAGCACATCTGCCTTCATCATGGCCAGTTGCGTCACTCCGTTGACGCGGCAGGCGTAGCGTAACTGCACCAAATCCAGCCACCCACAGCGACGCGGACGGCCCGTGGTGGCGCCAAATTCTCCTCCTGCCTCGCGCAAGGCTTCTCCGGTAGCGTCGAGCAATTCGGTTGGGAACGGCCCGCTTCCCACGCGGGTGCAATACGCCTTGAAGATGCCAATCACCTCGCCAATGCGTCCGGGGCCCACGCCCAAGCCGTTGCATGCACCGGCCGCAATGGTGTTGGAAGAAGTGACAAAAGGATACGTTCCAAAATCAATGTCAAGCATGGTGCCCTGTGCACCTTCAGCGAGGACGCGCTTGCCGGCGTCGAGGGCCTCGTTGAGGTAATGTTCGGTGTCGATCAACTGGAGCTGACCCAGTTCTTGCGCTGCGGCGAGCCATTCGGCTTCGACGCTGTCCAAGTCGAATTCAAAGTCAGGGAATTGTTGGAGGAGACCAAGGTGCTTTTTGCGCAGCGCTTGGTAGCGCTCGTTGAACTTCCCGCTGGTTAGATCTCCAACACGCAATCCATTGCGCCCCGTTTTGTCCATGTAGGTCGGTCCAATTCCCTTGAGCGTAGAACCGATTTTGGCCTTGCCTTTGGCCTGTTCAGAAGCTGCGTCGAGCAAACGGTGGGTGGGGGTGATGAGGTGCGCACGGCGACTGATCAGGAGATCTGGCCGGGGGTCCACGCCCGCTTCGAGCAATTGGGTGATTTCCCGCTTGAAAATGACCGGATCAATGACCACGCCATTGCCCACCACATTTTTGGTTCCGGGGCGAAATACGCCACTTGGAATGGTGTGCAGCACGTGCTTTTTGCCGTCAAAAATCAGGGTGTGCCCCGCATTTGGGCCTCCTTGAAAGCGGGCGATGATGTCATATTTCGGGGTGAGGACATCGACAATTTTGCCTTTGCCTTCGTCTCCCCATTGCAAGCCCAAGAGCACGTCAACTTTCATGCGTTCTGAATCAGTTCTAAAGGTGCAAAAATGCTCAATTCATTTGGACTTTCCCACTCAAATTTGAGGGTTGTGGTCAAAAGGACTTTTGATGTGGAAAACAGGGCTTAATCTTTTTTCCGCCGGGCATAAATGTTCAAGCTATGATGCAAGACTTCAATCCCAAAGAGTTCCTCTAAAGTTGCCTTGATTTGTTGGATGCGCGGGTCACAGAATTCGAGCACTTCGCCGGTATCGGCTAGTATCACGTGATCATGTTGTTTGATGCGGTAACACTTTTCGTACTGGCTAACCTTGTCCCCAAACTGATGCTTGCGCACCAAATTGCAATCGATGAGCAAGTCCACGGTGTTGTAGAGAGTAGCGCGACTGACGCTATGACCTTGCGCGGTCATGTGTGCGAGCAACGCATCGATGTCAAAATGTCCATCATACTCGTAGATTTCACCGAGGATGGCAAAGCGCTCAGGGGTCTTGCGGTGACCATTTTGCTCGAGGTATGCCTCAAAGAGTTCGCGAACTTGCTCGGTAACTTCAGGTGTGCTCATGGGTTTAGCGAAGTTAGGCAAAGCAGCTTAAGATTCGCCCAGATGCCCCAAGCGCTGTCCAAGACTGGCCTCAATGCTCGTTCCGGTCGTATCGATGTCAATGAAACGTTCGGTGGGCGCCTCGTAATCGCTGGCGTGTTTCGCCTCCCTTCCGCGGGATTCAGAAGTGTGTACGCAGACCTTTGTCAATTTCGTTGCCGCCTTGAATTCCTCGCGCCCATGTGTGCAAGTAATGTATCGATGTCGAAATGTCCCTCATGCTTTTCGATTTCACCGAGGATGGCAAAGCGCTCAGGGGTCTTGCGGTGACCATTTTTCTCGAGGTATGCCTCTAATAGTTCGCGAACTTGCTCGTTACGTCAGGTGCACTCATGCGTGCAGTGGAGTTAGGCAAAGAGGTTAAGGCAGGTCGAGCTGCTCTATCAACTGATCCCGACCATCTTCATTCCCCATGATTTCGTTCTTAAAGTGCAAAAATGAGGAGTATCCTATTTTGCTTTCGAGCCTGTTGATAGGGTGTGAAAGGTTTGACCGATTGATCGGATTCTAATGCACTAGGAATTCCCGAAGACCGTATTCTTCTAAGGTTTCAGAAATAGCAGCTTTCTCGTCCTCATCGAGTTGTTTTCGCCATTTATTCAATTGATGCTGACCCGAGGCTAACCCTCTTGATGAAGAGCTTGGCTCTTCGAACTGCAATGAATTTAGATCTGCTGGTATGGCTAAAAAATCGATTACACTTTTTATTGCTTTATTGGGATCCAAAACCATTTGCTCATAGTTAACCTCCAATTTGGAGCAAGCAAGAGAACGAAAGAGAATTATTTGTTCGCAGAAGAAAATAGCAAAAATTTTGGCGGGATGGTAAAGGCCGGGGTACTTCACTTGAATGCGGTCAAGGTGAAGCAATGACGATTTTGATTGTGCAGTATCAACGGGAATTTTCGTTCCGCCGGGCCATCCATAAGCTTTACGACTCGCATACACACTGAATGGATTCCGGGTTAAAAAAACGGGTGATATATCATATTGTGAGACGAGGTAGGGTATCAAAAAAGTACGGTCTATGTATTTGAAAAGGATTGGCGAGCTCGAACGGAAAGGTTTCATCCTCCCTCTTTCACTAACCAACTTCCGATTTAAATGACTCAGATTGTTGATTGACTCGAAATAGTCATTAATCAGCGGATTCGTTTCTCCAGGGTTCACATACTCTTTCCAGCCAAATATTTCCCCGCCACGTTTTGATTTGAAAAAGACCTTGGGTCGGTGGAAAGGCTCGTCAATGAAAGGTCCATTTGAGGTTGCTTGGGATAATAATTCTGCACACCAAGTAGATCCGCCTCTTCCAAAGCCAAAAAGATGAATGTTCCTGTTGGGTGTTCTGTCCAGAAAGTGCTTTCTGTTTGTTCGCTGAACCGTAATTTCTTTCCCGAAAGCCTGGTATGCTCGATTTGCAAATGACATGTTTGATGAATATTTCTGAATGTTATGGCTCCCTTTTTCTGGCAGGCATATGCAACGTGAGCGTTCGATGCCATAGCGCGCCCCCAACGTCGCTTTGATGTGTTGAATACAAGGGGTGCAAAAGTCCAGAACCTATCCGATGTCGGCTACGATCACGGTGTCGTTTTGCTCGGTGCAGTGCCATTTTTTCGTGTTGACTCGCTTCGTTGCCAAACGGATAGAAGCAACATAATTTACAGTCCATGTGCAGGTCCATTGTGGTGCATAGCTTGGTGCGATTTACGCTGTGTTGATGGGCCGTCTTGTGCTCCGATCGTGGATCGATATCAAAATGCCCTTCATATCCATCATATTCATTGCGGATGGCAAATCGTTCGGAGGCCCTACGGTATTCATTCTGCTCGAGGAAGGCTTCAATGGGTTTGAGAACTTGCTGGATGATTTCAGGGGCGCTCATTTGGGTTGAGCCAAGGTTGACAAGGCTGCCTAATACTCGCTGAGGTGATCCAGCAGCCTTCCAAGACTGGCCTCAATGCTCGTTCCGGTCGTGTCGATGTCAATGAAACGTTCGGTGGGCGCTTCGTAATCGCTGGCGTGTTTCGCCTCCCTTCCGCGGGCTTCAGAAGTGTGTACGTAGATCTCTGTCAATTCCGTAGCTGCCTTGAATTCCTCGCGCAAGTTTCGGTATGGCGCCACCAACGAAACCACCACAACACGGCCTTGATTGTGGAGGTAATGCGCAATGGTTTGAGCTCGGCGGATATTCGCTTCCCGACCAGCGCGGCTGTAATCGGCGTTTGCTGTCAGCGCGCGCAAGTCATCTCCATCGACGTGAAACGGCTCGATGCCTTGGTCGTTCAAGTGCGCAATGAGCGCCTTCGCCAATGTTGTTTTTCCGTGACCGGGTTGGCCGGTGAACCAGTAGATCATGCGTAAAAGGCCTTTAACTGATGAATCCCGCAGCCACCGTGAGGTTGCTGTTGGGGTCGATGAGGACAAAAGAACCGGTGGTGCGGTTGCGCCGATAATCATCCACGAGGAGCGCGGAAGCGGTGCGCAGCTTGATGCGTGCAATGTCGTTCATCCCAATGTTTGTGTCGCTCTCGTCACGGTGCAGCGTATTGATGTCCATTTTGTATACGATCTCTCGGATCATCGATTTGACTTCTGAGGTCCCGTGACGGACGATGTAGCGCGTCGCAGCATTCAGCGGTTGCTCGCCCATCCAGCAGATCTGCGCGTCGAGTTCTTGCACGCTGTCCGGCTGGTTGTTTTCTCGTACAATCATATCCCCACGGGACAAATCAATGTCATCGGTCAATGTCATCGTGACACTTTGGGGAGGATAGGCCATGTCAATGGATTGCTCGCCTACAAAGATTTCAGAAATCTTCGATTTCATTCCGCTCGGAAGTGCAACGATTTCGTCGCCCACCTTGAAAACCCCTGAAGCGATGCGTCCCGCATAACCTCGGAAATCACGAGACTCATCCAATTGTGGTCGAATCACGTATTGAACGGGGAACCGGCAATCCTGCAAGTTCCGATCACTTCCTACGTGCACTTCTTCCAGGTGCTGGAGCAATGTGTTGCCATTGTACCATGGCATGTTTTTCGAGGCATCGACCACATTATCGCCCAAGAGTGCGCTGATTGGAATGAACTTGATGTCGGGCACGTCCAAGCGTGAGGAAAAGTTCCGAAAGGCTTGGGTAATCTCAAGGTATCGATCTTCAGAGAAATCGGCCAAATCCATTTTGTTGACGCACACCACAAGGTGCTTGATCCCAAGCAATGAGGCGATGAAGCTGTGACGGTGTGTTTGTTCCATCATGCCGTGCCGTGCATCAATCAGGATGATGGCCAGATCGGCGGTGGAAGCTCCTGTGACCATGTTGCGCGTGTACTGCACATGTCCGGGTGTGTCGGCGATGATGAATTTCCGTTTGGGTGTGGCAAAATACCGATACGCCACATCGATGGTGATGCCTTGTTCACGTTCAGCACGCAGACCGTCCGTTAGCAAGCTGAGGTCAGCCGTCTCAAGGCCTTTCTTCTTGCTCGACGTTTCAACGGCCTGTAATTGGTCTTCAAAGATGCTCTTGCTATCATAAAGCAACCGCCCGATGAGCGTGCTCTTGCCGTCGTCCACACTGCCAGCGGTGGTGAAACGAAGCAGGGAATTTTGGTTGGTGTCGTGTGGTGTGCTCATTAGAAATACCCTTCTTTTTTGCGATCCTCCATGGAGGTTTCACTTCGTTTATCATCGACCCTTCCGCCACGTTCGGTGACACGGGTGGCGGCCACTTCGGCTGTGATTTTCTCCAAGGTGTCGGCGTCGCTTTGAATCGCTCCGGTGATGGTTAAATCGCCCAAGGTGCGAAACCGGATCTGCATATTTTGCGGTGTTTCGCCTTCCCGCTCGGGTAAGTGCTCGCTGTGGGCGAGAATAACACCGTCCCGGACGACGCACAAGCGTTCGTGCGCATAATACAAGCTCGGGAGTGCGATTTGCTCGCGGGTGATGTAATTCCAGATGTCAAGTTCGGTCCAGTTATTCAATGGAAACACCCGGAAGTTTTCGCCGGGCATGTGCTTGCCATTGAAGAGGTTCCATAATTCAGGCCGTTGGTTTTTGGGGTCCCACTGGCCGAAATCATCGCGGTGGCTGAAGAATCTTTCTTTTGCACGTGCCTTCTCTTCATCGCGCCGCGCACCGCCAATGCAAGCGTCGTAATTGCCTTTTTCAATGGTTTCGAGCAATGTCGCAATTTGCAGGCGGTTGCGGCTTGCTTGAGCGCCTGTCTCTTCCCGAACGCGCCCGCCATCGATGGTAGCTTGCACACTGCCGACTACAAGTTGCACACCCAGTCGTTCCGCCAATGAATCCCGAAACTCAATCGTTTCTGGAAAATTGTGACCGGTATCGATGTGCACCAAAGGCATGGGGATTCGAGCCGGAGCGAAGGCTTTCGCCGCCAAATGCGTCACCACTATACTGTCTTTTCCTCCGCTGAATAAAATTGCCGGCCGCTCGAATTGCGCCGCCACTTCACGCAACACAAATATGGACTCTGCCTCTAGCTCGTCCAAATGGTCCAATTGATAATCGTTCATCATGTCAATACAAAGTTCGGACTATTTTTCCTTTCATCCCAATTTTCCGCAACGATACCAGGCGTGTTCGTGAGAAAAGGACAAACGGATTCGGAGCATACTTTCTGCGACGGCTACGCTCGTGGCTTTTTGCTCTTCTTCGCCGTCGTCATGGAAGAAGAGCGACGCAAGCGAAAAAGCCGTAGCGGTAGCAATCAATCGCTCGGTAATGGCTTTAGCCAGGCGGCGGATGCGGGATTTTTAAGGGCTGGGCATTCGAAAAACAGGAAGATTCGGTGTAGTTGACGCCAAATCTTGGTCGAATGCATTCGCCTAGATGATTGGATTGGACGTGGTCAGATTCCACCTCCAAATTTTATACACGTGGATGTGCAAGGAGCTGAGTTACTTGTTCTCGAAGGTCCTGGCATTTTCTTGAATAAGTTGTCCCTTGTTTGGCAGGAAGTTGAGAAGGTTGAATTGTATGCAAATCAACCATTGAAAGAAGGCATCCGCGTTTATTTCGAAGAACGAGGATGGCAAATAATAGCGGATAGAACCGGTCGCTATGAAAAGGTTTGGGGCAACCAACTTTGGTTGAACGAGAACGCATCTGTAGGCCAAATTACCTCATCGAGCTGGCTGATGATTCGTCTGTTTAATTTTGACATTCAAGGGGGACGAAAAGATCATTGTTCGATGACTGGCCATAGTCTTTGAATAATTTATCCTTGCGTGTGTATTGTTTTGACCAACTATTTGGTTGATCCCGCATGAGCTGAAGCTTCTCAGTGCTTAGCAGAATTTGTTGACGATTCATGATGGCCAACCTGCGGGCTCGATTCATGAAGTCAGAATCAGAAGCTGCTATGTCTGTTCTATAGCCTCCAATCGTTTCAAAGACCTCTCTTCTCCACATGGTTTGCTGGCAGGCGGGGGCACTCCTAAGGGATTGCAGTGTGGTGTAGTTTACTCTTTCGATAATTGGACGTATCGCAATAATGGAGTCAGTAGTAAAAAGTTCCAAGGATTTATGAAGCCAGTGCGGTTTGGCAATGTCATCTGCATCGATGCTGGTGAAAAAATCGGGCTTTGAAGATTGTTTGAGACCTATTGAGATTGCCATATTCCGATTCGCCCATTGCCTCTGGTTCTCCGTGCGCACGAAATAGGTGATTCGCGAGTCTTGAAAAGATCGAATGATCTGTGGTGTTCGATCGCTAGAGCAGTCGTCAATGATCACAAGGTTCCAGTTTTGGTGGCTTTGGTTCATGACGCTTCTTATGGCCTGTTCGATTGTTTTTTCGGCGTTGAAGGCGGTCATGTGCACATGAACGAATGCCTTCTCATTCGCATCTGTGCTGCACCTACTGTTCTTTCGGGATATTGATTTTATGAGGTGCCAATAAGTACCGAGATGCAACGGCTCAGCGAAGGAAGCAATCGGGTAAAGAAGACGAATGCAAAGGACAGCAAACCTTCTCCTGATAAATTCCCTTAAAACCGTCATTTCAATGCTTTATTTATTGACTTTTCTCAGCAATTTCAAAAGTTGAGGGCTGTGGTAAAGTTATCCGCGGTGTCAATGCGCCATGACATGCTGCCTTTTTCGTTGCTGGATAAAATCGCCCGCCGCTCGAATTGCGCCACCACTTCGCGCAACGCAAACATGGACTCTGCTTCCAGCTCGTCCAAATGGTCCAATTGATAACCGTTCATAATGTTAGCAGAAAGTTCGCGCTATTTTTCCTTTCGTCCCAATTTTCCGTAGCGATACCAAGCGCGTTCGTGAAAATAGTACAAACCCATTTTGATTATGCTTTCTGCAATGGCTACGCTCGTGGCTTTTTGCACCGCTTCGGCATCGTCCTGGAAAAAGAACAGCGCGAGCGAAAAGGTGGTAGCGGAAGCGATGAGTCGCCAGGTAATAGCTTTGGCTAAATGGCGAAGGCGGGATTTTTTAGCAGTCATTTGAGAGGAGATAGATTAATTTTTAGTTAAACATATTGGAATACAGAGTGCTCAACTCGACGGCCACTTGGTCAGGAGAATACCGTTTGTGGTTTTGGTGGCCTGATTCGATGAGTTGCTTGCGGAGGAAATCATTTTGTGTTAGCTGCAAAATCACGTGCCGAATGGATTCGCTTTGCAGTGGACTGCACAGAAGAGCTCCAGCTCCAGCGACTTCTCGCATCGGATCAATGTTGCTGGTGATCACGGGCAACCCAACCATCTGTGCTTCAATAATGGGCATGCCAAAACCTTCAAGGGTAGAGGCGAAGAGCAAAAAATCACTGGTCGCATACGCTTCTTGCATTTCCAAATCGGTGAGCCTGGATTGGGCGGAGTATTCGATGTTCAGTTGTTTCAATAGAAGCTCATCTGCCTCCGAAGGCTTCCCAATAATGCGCAAATGAATACCCAAGCCCTGTAATGCTTCTGCGAGCCTCCAGAGGTTTTTGATTTCTGCCAAACCGACGTGCGAGGCGATTGGATAGGAGTTCTGTGGTTCGACTTTGCGCAGATGAAAGTGCTGAGGAACCACCGTCGGAATGACCGTAATCCGCTCCGGTGAAAACCATGGTGCTTCCCGGAGTACCGATTCTTTGGTGGCTTCAGAAACCGTTATGAGCTGATCGACGCAAGATAGTGGCCAAGTAACCCAAAACTTTTTCAACACCCACCGCTTCCAACCTTTGTGCTCATGAATGAAACCGATGTCGTGAATGGTGAGCATCACGCGGGGGCGGTTTCGTCGCCATTTTGGCCAGGCGAGTGCAGCGAAGTTGATGTCACCAGTGATGTGCAGAATGTCCGTTTTAAACTTGCTTGCCT
This sequence comes from uncultured Flavobacteriales bacterium, assembly GCA_963991335.1. Taxonomy (GTDB): domain Bacteria; phylum Bacteroidota; class Bacteroidia; order Flavobacteriales_D; family Sanyastnellaceae; genus UA16. The sequence continues at coordinate 2,764 of CAXDQP010000022.1, read as the reverse complement.
GTCGGATGATTTTCCACCGATTTAGCCAGCCTTCGCTGAAGTGCGTTGCCTCGGTCCAGGCCGGCGTGGGGAGCTTTGGCCAAGCCTTGGAAACTTCTCGAAAAGACTGTTCAATGCTGAAGTTGCCGAGCGTGCGTTTTTTTCGGAAGAGCCAATCAATGGAATGCATAACGGGCTATAAAGTTATGAATCGTTCCATCATCCTCAGGCGTTTGGTTCACAGCTGAATTGGAGAGCTCCTTTTTATTGCCTTCATCGACTCGAAAATTTATCATAGCAACGCCAATAGCCTCTGCTTCTCTTGCGATATCAACACACTTGTACAGCCAACTTGGATTTGAGATGTCGTCGTCGTCCTTGATCGCGAAATGGAGACGAGCCTCATTGCTCAGCGCTATTTTTCTGGCATTATTGCCAAGCAAAATTACCATGTTATTGGCTTTCTCTGCTTTTTTCGGATTGACATCGTTGCTTCAGGCATTTGCGAGCACAAAATAATTCGAATAAGCCATCAAGAGATCCTCAAATTACGGGTGGATTCTACATTGATGGCCAGACGAAGCAGAATATGCGCATGTAACAAAGTTATTTCATTTTTCAAGGTGAATAAGGGGGGTGTGCAGTTTATTTAAAAATGGTAAATTCACGGCTGGATTTCAGGTGACGCTCAATTCGTTTTTGATGAATCATATTTTTCGAAGCACATTTCTTTCTTTAGCATTAGGCTTTGTCTTAACCATACTTTGCGTTCGTCAATTGACGATTGTTGCGCTGGAGGACGATGCCGTAGGATTTATCATCGCAAATGCGGGAAAAGGGGCAGGCAGTGAACTGGAGAGGTGTTTGCAGCTGACAGAATCGATTGCTCAGTTTAGTGAACCTCGACGGGAATTTGCGGATAGCAATGGATACGTTCGTGGCGAGCCTTATTTGATGCAAAGCCCAATTTTAGCGTCTTTGGCATATGGGGGTGGAGCCTGCGGATACGCGTCTGAAATTGGTGTGAGAGCGTTTGAAATGGCGGGATTCGAGCCTAGGTTTGTCCAAGTTTTGGACAGCAGGGGACAAACGATTCACGTTGTGATAGATGTATTGATTGATGATTCAATTGCCGTAATTATTGACCCCATATTTGGGCATTTGTTTCTAGATACCGAGGGCAGACCCGCCACTGCAAAGCATCTTGGATTGAGATGGGAGTCGCTCAAAGAGCATTTGCCTGATAATAAGATTCGAACGTATTCATACGAGCATGGTATTCGTCATACAAATTGGGAGAAAAACTTTGTAACGCTCGCAATACACTCTTGCTTGCAGGCAGTGGGGAGGAATCCAGACGAGATTTGTTTACGGATGTACTTTAATGGTTTGCGACGGTGGTCTCCAGCCTTTGGGTTGGCCATTTCAACCCTTTTGTGTTTGGCATTCGCCTTCAAACTGAATAAATCGAATGGACAAGCTGAAGGAGAATAATTCGAAGGGATTTGCGTGGCCACTTCCTTTTGGATTGGTTTTTTTATTGCTCATTCTATTGTCGCTTTTTTCTGGGAATCCATTGGAATGGATGTTCGCTTCGGTCGTTTTCGTTCTTGGTGTCAGGGAGATTCTTCACATCAATGTACTTCCGATTCACCTTGCCTTCGTGTTTCCATTTCTCGAGATTGTGACATCATTGGCTGATGCTGAAATCAATCAGGCGGATGTGAACGAATATTTTTATGGTCACGGAAGCGAGGTGTATACGTGTTCCTTAGCTGCATTGTGCTTGGTTTATATAGGCTGGAAAAGGCTAGCACGGAATGTTTACGTTGGATATGTTTCTGAGAGTGAACGAGACTTACAGAATCTTTCTGTTCCGCGGTTGATTGCACTATATTTTGCATTTCAAGGACTTTCGATTTTCACTGATTTCATTATTCCGTACGGCAGTTCCATCAAACAACTTGAGCAGCATATTGGAATTTTGTCATCAGCCGTCCTTGCGGTTTTTGTTTGGAGGTTTAAATCTTCGCCTGATCAAAAGCCTGTTTCCATTGCATTTATAAGTTTCGTCCTGATCTCGAGTCTTTTTAGTTTTTTTTCGGCTTGGAAGGGAATTTTTATTATCCTGGGTTTTGCTCTTCTAATTCAGCCAAGGTCTCCATCACCGCGCACAATTAGAAATTTAGCAAGTGTACTGGGCGTTGGATTTTTGTTTGTTCTTACTTGGCAAGGGATCAAGTCAGAATATCGCAATTTCTTGAATGGTGGAACTCGCGCGCAAGTTGTTCTGGTCAGTAAGGGTGAAGGATTAAATAAATTTTTTGAATTGGCGAATCGTTTCTGGTTTGAGGACGAAACGGAAGCTCAGAAAACGGAATGGTATAACGTAACCAGCGGTGACAAAGCTTTTCAGAGTACACTGGAACGTGTTGGTTACCTCGATTTGTTTGCTCGGATGCGACAATATGTCCCCAGTGAAATTCCGCATGAAAACGGGGCGTTACTCAAAGAGAACCTGGAGTTTGCTTTAATACCACGAATTTTAAATCCCAATAAAGGTTTTAAAAATGACCAATTGAAAGTGGAAAAATATGCTAGACGGAACATCGCAGATAATGCCTCCTTCAGCCTTGGACATTACGCCGAACATTACATCGATTTTGGTAAATTCGGCATGCTCATTTCGCTTTTTGTCTTCGGTGCTCTCGGGGGGGGGCTGACACGGTTTTAACTCAAAGGCAAAGGCATCATGCGTGTGGTAGATGACGTTTTTTGATTTTAT
>CAXDQP010000021.1:0-14769 GCA_963991335.1 uncultured Flavobacteriales bacterium | reverse complement strand
CGAAGGGTCGTGCGGGTTCAAGTCCCGCTCCGGGTACCAAACGGGAGATTGCAGCGATGCGGTCTCCCGTTTTTTTGGTTTAGTCTACAACGGGGTTTCAGGGCATAAGCTGGCCGTCTGGCCATCCAGCCGGATGCCGTGAATATTCTCGCAGGAAACGCCAATCCGTTTCGGGGTGCCTCGTTTTAAATCTCAGGGATTTCTTCAATGAGCAGTTCACAGCCGTTGCGATGGCCAGGTTGGCGGGGGCAGCATATAAAAACAGATAGCCTGTTGCCAAGGTGGTAACGACTCCGGCGAATTGAACCCAACGTGTGCGAGGGGCAATGCGCCCGAATCTTCCTTTGACCATGCTCAGTTCCTTCAACTGAAAAGTCTGTTTGCGATTGTAAGATGTTTCAATGGTTATGGACTCCTCGTCTACGAACAACAACTCCCCATTGACTTCACGCTTGTTATCCAAAAATAACCGCACATCAATACCAAAGGGAGTGGACTCGAGCCTGTACGTGTGTTGGTTCATTGGTTTCACCTTGGGGGGGGGCGAGGTTCGGAGTTGTCGAGGCCGTGGACTCCAACTTTTATAGTCTGACACCTGCTGGCCTTCGCCTGAGGATGCGACCAAAGAAAAGGCGACTAACCAGGTATAGCAGAGGGATAAGGGCTTAATGCGCATAGTCAGTAAAGATTGGCGTGGTGACTTTTGATTCCCAAAACATGCGCTCCATTTCCTCCTCATATTCTTGAAATTTTGCTGACTCTTGTTTCAGGTATTGCCTCGGGAAAAGGCGCATTTGACGAATTTTTTTGCGATTCGTAGGCTGCAGCCATTCTCCTCGCATCCATTCAATGTAATGGCCTTCGGAAAATAAAAACAACTCGTGCAATTCAGCATCTCCTGAAACGTCAAAATCTAGGGTGTATGACTCGCCAGGCATGGAAATGAAGTACTCGTTATCTGCCTCAAAATGCAACGGGTCGATATACAGTTCTTTTTTGGATGCTTGCTGATTTTGAATTGAGCGGGGAGCGTTTGTCCATTCTGTGATGTCCAGCTTTTCGACGGCTTGCACAAGCTGGGCGGCATCGATGCGCCAGGCTCCTCGAGTCATACGAAGGCGCACCTTGACCTCTCCGTCAACTTTACCGATTGTCAGCATCTGTGTATTGATAGCGATGGGTCCCGTTTCATCAACTATTCCGACTTCTTTCCATTGTTTTTTGGAGTGATCCCAAACGGAAGCTTCAATCCCGCCCATTTCTTCAAAGACGGCTGGCTTCCAGCCGGGTTTGGCGACATCCCTGTTTCCGAATTCAACATAATAGTCGCTATTCAGCGGTCCCGCGTATGATAGCGATTCATAAAATAGATGGGTTGACATAAGAGATTGTCGAAAATCTAGAACCAGTCCATATTGATCGGTATTTGGAATGCCGGGAAAGGTCAAATAGACCTGTTCCTTTTCCAACATATTTCCCTGGTCGGTCCAGCGGTGGTATTCGTTTAGATCCGAGCTCGACAGCAAGGCTGATACTTCTGAGTTGCCTGATACAGCTGTTGCGGGCGTTTGGTTTTCCCGGCACCGCCAGAAGTCATTCTGAGGATTGTGATAGATTCGTTCGCCCTCTTGTAGCGGAATCGCAACAAGGGAAATGGCGTCGATGCAGTGTGTCTCTAAAGCCTCGTTTTTCATGGTTAGAGAAACAGATTGATCGACGACTTTTCGGGGGCCTAAACCATCGCAATCTGCGTATTCAAGCGACGGATGGATAGCGCTCGAGAATCCTTCGGCGTCGGAAGAAAACACGCTCTCGGGCTCATCTTCTAAGTAAAAAGTAGGGCATGAGCCGAAACAAACTTTAGGGTCAACGATACAGACAAAAGCAGCTGCCGCTGTGACCAAGAACATGACTTTGTTTTTTTTGAGAGCTCTGACTCGGCTGGCGTTGAGGGAATTGGTCTCAAATAAGATCACATCATCCGCTTTGGTTTCTGTAATTCCCGAGTACGTTCTTCGCCGATTTATGTCGTAGCACTGAGCTTCCCCTACGACAACATTACGGATGGAGTCAATCAACCAATCATTGGTAAAAAGGACTACCCCGCCATCGTTCAGGTGCGCCTTCAAATACGTCTTTTCCTTGTCCTCGCCGAGCAATGCGTTTGCGTGCAGTAACGCATTGAAGTTTTCATACTGCGTTTTGTCAACTGGAGAGGCCAAGGAGTCGATTGAGTTGCATCCAGAATTGATGAAGGCTAACGCCATGCTGGCTGTAACGAGAAAAATCGATAGGATCTGATGTGATGCCATAAAAAGTAGTTAGAATTTGAGCAAAGTACATCACAAAATCCAATCTGGATTGAGGGATTCCTTCAATGCCCTGAATTCATTGAGGTTAGCGAATAAGGGGTTCGAGAACTGTCCCGCTCCGGGTACCAAACGGGAGATTGCAGCGATGCGGTCTCCCGTTTTTGGTTTTCGCTTGGACTTGATTTTGAAACTGAATAGAATATGGCAGACCTTAAGCCCATGATTGTAGCGAGAAAAAAAATTATCTAAGAAAATTCATCTGGATACTCGGTTTAATTTCCTTTGTTTCGATTGGTGCTAGGTGCGAAAGCTCTGGCTTCAGTAATGATGTGCAAAGGTTATTGTAGTTGGTGTTGTACTTTTCAGCGAACAATGCATGCAAGTCAAATAATTCTCCCCGGTTTCTTGGGTTTTTGTGTGCTATCGGCGTGTGAGATCAGTCCTTTAAAGGGACCACATCAGATCGAAAAGACCGCATCGTTGATTTGGATCGTTTGCGAGGATGAATCGCTTTTTTTCGCTCAATACGGTGATAGTACAGCACACACTCCTCATCTGAACGCACTCGCTGATGAAGGCACTGTGTTTGATCACATGTTTTCCGTGGCGCCCGTTTGTTCTCCTTCTCGGAGCAGCATTTTGACAGGTGTATTGCCTACGTCAATGGGATCGCATCACATGCGGGCTTTTAAAGGCAATGGCGAAGGAATGAATCGGCAGACGGGGCTTCCCTTTTATTCGGCAAAAGCTCCTCCCCAAATTCGTGCGTTCACGGAACATCTCCGACTCCAAGGGATTTACTGCACGAACAATGCGAAAGAGGATTATAATTTCCAGACGCCTCCCATGGCGTGGGATGCATCTTCGCCACAGGCGCATTGGCGCAATCGTCCCGATGGCGCGCCCTTTTTTTCTGTGTTCAATGTGTTCGCAACGCACGAGTCTAGTATCTGGAAAGAATCAAATGAACCCTGCGACATTGATTCTTTAGAGGTGCCCATTCCCGATCTTCTACCGAATGGCCGGGTGGTTCGAAACGATGCAAGAACCAATTACTGCAACATTGAAAGGATGGATCGGGAAATCGGTCAAATTTTGGAAGATTTAAAAACCGATGGACTTTACGACCAGTCAATGATTGTGTTTTTTAGCGATCACGGAGGGCCATTTCCACTTTACAAGCGAGAATTGTCCGATGCTGGACTCCACGTTCCGTTCATTATCAAATGGCCCAAGGGCGTCGAGGGTCCGGAACGCAATACAGGCATGTTCTCTTTCCTGGACTTGGCACCTACCGCGTTGAGTTGGTTTGGGCTTGCGCCGCCTCCAGTGCTTCCCGGAGAAGTGATTCATCCCGAATCGTCGGGTCACCGAGCTCTTTTTGGGGCGTCTGATCGAATGGATGAACAATATGACAGGAGAAGGACGATTCGGACGCAAAACTGGAGACTCACTCACAACTTGCACCCGGAACACATCGAACAGATTTCATTTCGTGAATCTATGGCCACCAGCGCTGCAATTGACTCTGCTGCTTCCATGGGTTTGGAGCCATGGGATTCATGGAAAAATGAGCCACGTCCTGAGTGGCAATTGTACAATGTTCATCAAGATGCAATGAACCCGGTCCCAGATTCAATACGCGACGCCAACGCTGCTGTTTTTGCGTCGCTGGCTTTGATGTTGGATTCTGTATTCAATGAAACGAATGATTTTGGATACGTCGACGAAGCTGTTCTACTCGATCAATTTCATCCTAATGGAGAACCCGATACTTTACTTGCGCCTGAAGTTTCCTTGCAAGGCGGATTCATTGCCCTGAAGCATGATGATCCCAATGCCTCGCTGGGTTGGAAATATTCTCATGAAAGCTCAGAAAGGTGGAACATTCTTGCGCCAGGACAACGCATGAAAGTGTCCGTCGATTCAAGTTCTATCGAAGTCATCGCTGCTCGAATTGGGTGGCAGCACGGACGCAGCTTGATGGAAATAAGACCTCCTGCTTACTGATTGCTGAATCCGAAGAATACAGGCCATCGAGGTTAGCGAATAAAGAGTTCGAGAACTGTCCCGCTCCGGGTACCAAACGGGAGATTGCAGCGATGCGGTCTCCCGTTTTTGGTTTTCCCGCATATTTCAATTGTCAATGAGCAATACTCCACGGGTCATTGTGCCATGACTTTTTGAGCAGACACGAATCCAATACGCACCGGATTTTTCTTCACTGAGGTCCAATTGAACGGAAGATGATGAGTACGTTTCTTCAAAAATTAGTTGTCCAACTGCGTTGAATACATCCACTGTCGAGGCTTCATCGCTCAGTAATCCGGTTATGTTGATGTGCCCTAAGCTGGGATTGGGAAACAATTTTACGGATTGAGTCAATAATTCTGTTACTTCAGAGGGAATAGGAGGATTGCTGCCATTCATGATTTTCATGACTCCGAGCTCTGTATCGCCACCTGCATCCGTGTCGTTAAAAATGAAATAACCGCCATCAATGAGGGCTCCATACTCTGTAGCTGAATTCACACCATCATGGCAAAAAACATCGCTGCTGCTGATCTCTCCATTCATGTCAACGCCAAGCACCCAACCGATCCAGACATCGGATGCAGGAAAAGGAGCGTTGACTTCGCTATAATTGCTCTCATCCCCGGAACCGCCAAACATATAAATCCCATCCGTTCCAACTTCAATGCCATACAATTCATTGCGAATGTGCTCCAGGCTATATCCCCTTGGGTTGGCATAATGCTTCAACCACTCCGTCTCACCTGTGGTGGTTATTGAAGCACAGGAATAATCAAATGGTTCACCCGCTCCTTCTCTTCCGCGATGGCCCCCATAATACAGACGGTCATCCGACCCTATTGCCATATCATAGGGGTAAATTTCAGTTGTCCCATCGATGAACGCTGTCCAAATGACCTCGCCATTCACATTTCGTTTAGTGATGCACCATCCTTCATCGTACATGACTCCGCCAGTGTACAAGTCACCGGATGAATCTTGCACCGTCGCCAGACCGTATTCCGAGGCATCAATGGCAGACGTCCAGGCAATTTCCCCATTAGCAGGATCAGCCTTCAACACCAATTCCTGTCCTGCAAAAACCACGAAAATGGTGTTCGGCTCGTCTCCACCAGTGAAACCAGAGCCATAGATGTACCCATCATCACCAATCATCGCCGTTCGTATCCCATCGAATTGCCAATTTTGGCCTGCGTTGTCAATGATGCTTTCCCACATTAAACCACCATCTGATCCCTCGATGCGGGCCAACCAGCATTCCTGGGTTTCGCCCGCTCCACCCGTTACGATATAATCCGGCTGGCCATCATTTCCCTGAATTTCACAGATGCCGAACCCAACACGATTGGTGAATGTGACAGACCAGATGAGTGCGCCATCACTGCCATCAATTTTATGGACCCGGGCCTGGTTTTCGGGCATGGAAACGCAGACCGCGTGCCCCTCTGAATCGACAAGACCGCGGTTGACTTTTCCTTCTGGCCCGTCGGTGAAGACGGATTCCCATACGATACCTTCATTGTAAGTTGATTCAATGGGCACGTCCTGCGCCACACTGCACAATGGAAGAATAACGAAAATGAGGGAAGGTGAAATTCTCATGGCCAAAAGGTAGTCTAGAAAAGAATTGTCAGGGTTAGTCGATTTTTCTGAGCTCCAACTACATTTCGATTTGAGTCCCTTTTGAAACGTGAACGCTAGAGATTTCTTTTGTAAAAAAAAGCTATGAAAGATATATTAGTCGTTGGAATGCTCAAGCAAGAGAAATTTGGACAGTTCATGAGTTTCATGCAGTCTGAGGCGGGCATTGCCGAGAGAAAAAAGGTGGCCGACTTGAGCAAGACAATCGGAACTGTTTCGCCCGATCAAAGCAAGGTCATGTTCAAGATTTCAGTGCACGATGTAGAAGCATTGCGTGCATTCTTAAATGGTTCAAATCCGGTTTCGAAGCCGGTTTTTGACGAAGTCATGGATGGATATGAGATTTATGAAATCAACAGGATGTGACGCATGGCACGACCCCAAGGTTTGGATTTTTAAATGTTAAGTGGCATTCTGTCGACCCCTGAATTTCTTCCCTGTTGTATTCGCCATTCTACTTCTAACTATTGTGGTTTAAGGACGGTATGGGAGGGATGAAGAAGCGCCTCGACGAGGTATCACAAGCGTTTCCCACGTTTCATCGAAGATTCCCTCTATTTGGAGGGATTCCTTCAAGGCCCTGAATTCATCGAGGTTAGCGAACAAAGAGTTCGAGAACTGTCCCGCTCCGGGTACCAAACTGGAGATTCCAGCGATGCGGCCTCTCGTTTTTGGTTCAAGGCCACGAATTTGCAACCCCTCTCATTCGCAATTGGCACCGAATTCGCTTAAGACCATGAGCAAGTCGCTTACGTTCGTCGTGCCGTCTTCGTTGACGTCGGTGGGACATGATTCGCTGTTATTCTCTTCAGATTCTGTACTGTCAGCACCTCCGCAAACACCGGGCGTCCAACTAATAACCCCCCCCATATTGATTGCGTAGCAAAGGTTGATGTAGGTGATTCCATTGCATCCACAGACCTCATCAAGTTCACTTCCACAAGCACTGCTCGTGTTGATGAGCCCAGGTGCAACGCAATAGGAACAACTGCCATCATCCAAAGTGGCTTCTGGATCGAAATTACTAGCTGAGGCATCCATGCACCCAGGATTTTCCTCCGGTCCACACAAAGGGAGTTCCAAGCAGTATTGAAAGCTGCAGCACTCGACAAGCTCACCGAGGGGTGAGGCCTCATGAAGCACAATGTCAATGCAGAAAGGACTGCTAGCATTCGTAAATGGACTGAGTAAATCCCCAAACGCAATGAGGTCGCCATGAGCAACTGTACCAACAGAATTGATGTCACTGATCAATCCGTTGACCCCGGGGTAAATGAATTCGACGTACCCTACCGTTGTCATTGAATTGTTCAGGATGCCGGCTTCGAAGTACCATTGGTCATCCAGGCAAACGACATCAAACCATTCAACCGTTGCGCATTCATCATCACATGCCGGCATGGGGACGCATGCCTCCACGATGCAACACATCGTCTCCGGATTGAGGGTCGGGTTGTCTTCATGCGAACTCACGATCAGGCAAAGCTCGTCTTCCGGATCGAAGTCCAATAAACCAAAGCTGAATGTTTGACAATCCCCTGGCTGAATTCCTGCCCCTCCGAGGTCGATTACAGAAGGCGTGATTTGTGCATTCATGTCATTCGATACAGACACTGAGAAATAACCGATTTCAAAATTCGAAAAGGGATTGTTACACACTTCAAAATTGACATCATAGCCATCCTCAAGCGGTGTGCACTCAATGGATTCTACTGAGATGTTCATGCATGCAGTGGGTTCGGATATCGAAGCACTGGGGCAAGAAAAGCCATCGTTGGAGCTCAGAGGTCCTGAATTGGTGTCAAAAACGGGCATTCCGATTCCTGATGACGCATCCAATTGATACGTATTGTCACTCGAAGCGCCAATCCAGCTGTTGCAGGTACAAAAAACGGATCCATTTATATCGGTGTATGCGGCACCCCAATTGGAACAGTTTAACCCGCTGCCACCAACGGCGTCACCCGGATTTCCGACATATTCCGTCATGCCATTCGCAGGGTCAACCCACACCAATTGCTGCACGTTTTCGTCGACTCCATAAAATCGGCCGTCTGCATGCCGCAAAGCAAAATCAGCTTGTGAAGCTTGTGCTGCAGATCCGTTCAAGAAGTAGGTATAAACTACGGTCCTTGTCACTACGTCGACAACATTGACCCAGTTCTTTTCTCCCTGCCTGACGTGGAGCAGGTGGAATGCCATGGATGGGGGCAACGGAATGCCGGCATTTGTCCATGCTGCAGCTACGGTAGAAACCGCATCCGATTGGTTGATTTTGGTGAAATCACCTTGGTCGGATAAGATTTTCAGCGCACCGAGATTTGTTCCTGAAGTAGGATGGAAGTCCACGTCTTGGGCGAAGACATTGAGGGGATGGTTTTGAACCTGACCGAGGTCCTCAACACACCCATCCGCTCCGATTCGGACGAGAACGATGTCATCATCTGCATCTCTAGCAAACCCGTATGCATAGTTATCCGCCTCGTTGTAGCCTACAGCGTTCATGCTGTCTTCCGCATCAGATGGTGCGTTATTGCCATCGTCATAATTTAAGGGCAATGTGGTCCATGATCCAGGGGCATAGGGGTTAAAGGAGCCTACTTGCCCTTGCCCTCCAAACACCTGGTAGAGGTTTTCCTCACAGGCTATTGGCTCACATTCCGTTGAGTCGTCCTCGCATTCAAACCAAAGCTCATCGCCGCACACGGAGGTCGTATCATTAAGAATGGAAATCTCGACTGAAACAGAGCCTAGAACAGGCAAATCAGGACAAATTGTGATGACGTCAGTCAGTGGGCCTGAGGGGATGTTTCCGCTGTTGTGGCTTACCGTGATTCGCATGGGATCGATAAAATCAATCGAATAATTTGGGTCGATAAGATCGAAATCGCAGGGATGTGCGGGTGTATGAAAGTCAAGGATGTTTGCAAAAGTGCTGCTGTTATTTTCAAAGGATAAAGTATGGCAGCACTCTTCTCCTATCGGATAGGCACTAAAATTGAATTCACAGTTGCATTCTTCAAGTGTAAACTCGAGGGTATTCGAAGTGCTGAAGCATCCGAAATCATTGCTAGCGGTGAGAGCGTAGTTGCCAGATTGGCTGAGCACGGCGCATGAGTCGATTCCTCCCGGAATTGCGCTTCCATTATAGAACCACTGGTACGTGCTCATATCGCCAGGTCCGCAGATCTCCACGGTGTCGCACGATGCGTAACAGCCACTTGGTACGGTGCATAGATCCGGAGCGGGGAATACCTCGAATGTTTCAGTATGCGAGCATCCTGCAGTATCGTAGCCCGTGCAGGTGTATATACCCGCATTCCATGTTTGAATTTCTGGGCCATTTTGTCCGGTGTTCCAATAAAAGTCGATTGCATTAAAGGCACCTTGGTTGAGGACCTCGATGGTCACCTCTTCTCCGGCGCAAGGGGGGGTGTTTTGAGAAGTGAGATCGAACATTACACCCATTGCCCATTGGGCCGTCATGGCATCTGAGGAATGGATGCAACCGCTTCCATCGGTGACCTCGAGGTGAATCTCAACGAGGTGAGGTGCGGTTCCGAAATAATCAAACGACGCTTGATTTGTAGCCGCCAAAACGCCGTCTACGTACCAGGTCGGGTTGTTGAAAAAGCCGCTGTAAACGTACGTTGCAGTCCCATCACCGCACATGAGTGTTGGGCCTGAGAAGTAAATCTCCTCTTCCTGCAGTGTTTGTACCACTACAGGATCGGATTGCACGGTACATCCCTGGTATTCGCCTTCAACGGTATAGGTCCCTGCATAGACTGCCAATTGACTCAGGGTGGGGTCGATGGGCGCCCCGAATGCGTCTTCGTTCAGTCCTGCTCCATATTCGTCCATCCATTGGTACGAAGTGAAATTCGAGGAGGAAGCGGTGAGGAGTGCAATTCCCGGATCTGGACACACGATTCCCGGATCTGGATCGGTATCGAGGGTAAGGGCCGGAGGATTGATGACGTTGATGGTAATGGTCTGTGAACTGCTGCAACCCAAAACATCAAACGCAGTGATTTCAATTTCATCGTACACCGCTGGGAGTGGCTGATTCATGACGTAAGTCATCTCGCTCCCGCCCTCAATTTCCAGTCCATCGGGGAATGCCCAGAAGTAATTCACTGCATTGGTGGCGCTAGTGGTGAACAATTCCTCAGTGCCAACACAAACAGGACTGTCATAGGATAAAGAAGGAGTACCCACAGAGCTTAGGGTAATTTGTTCCAAGGTCGTCGCTGTACACCCGGCCGCATCTGTCACTGTTAATTCCACGTCGTGTGTTAAGCCTGAACTGGAGGAATATGTATGCGAAGGGTTTTGTTGGTTGGAGGTTGTGCCATCGCCAAAATCCCATTCCCACTGGATGATTGAATTGTTCGGGTTTGGGTTCTGTAGGTAAGTTGAAAAATCATTGAACTGAACCTCTAAACACCCAGTTATTGCATGATTGAAGGCAGCTGCAACCGGGATGCATACACCAATATCTTCAGTAATTTCGCACGTTTGATTGGGATCGTTGGCATCTGCGACCTCTGCGGTGACCGAGATGATGTAGCAAGACGCTGCACCATAGATGTGGAAGCTGGAAGCGGTCGATGGTGAGCCATCACCGAAATTGTAGCTCGCATTCGTAGCGGAAGTCGCGCCCATGACAACTTCCACAAAATTACACGATTGGTTAAAAGCAAGGTCTAAGGGTTCGGATGGTGTGCAGCCTCCAGTGCCAGTACCGGTCCCGGGACCTCCAGGACAATTATTTTCAACAACGCTAAAAGAATCACTTGCGGTGCAACCTGATGCAGGATCTGTGACTTGCACGTTGTAGGTATATGTTCCCGGTACATTCTGAATGGCATGGCTGATGGTGCTCGGTCCTGCCGGGCCACCGTTCCAACTGTATTCCCAATTTGGATTTTCCAGCGTAAACAAATCAATGGTTGTCTGCGGAGCTGGCAGGCAAATTGGATTGGGTTGAGGCGAGGATATGGACGCCGTAGGTCCAGGCCACTCGTGCACTTCGAAATATGCATTTGCCTCACAACCATAGGCGTCGGTGACTTCCAATTCATGCATTCCGGCCTGTCCCACAGTGTAAATGATTGAATTGCTTGATGTACCGTTTGGCGCTGTCCATTCGTATGAGGTAAATCCGGAGGCTCCTGTCAAAGTCACCGGTTGATTGAGTGGGTTCGCTCCAGAACAATACAGTCCCGCTTGAGTGATGCCGGGGGTTGATGCGTCATGGACCACAACGGCAAAAGAATCTGATTCTGTGAGGTCACAGATGTTCGAAGTGGCATGAACGGTGGCATTGCCTGCCCCCGCTCCCCACTGCACTGTGCAGTTGGGTGCTCCTTGTGCTGTGATGATATTTCCCGCTTCTGGCGGGCTGATTGACCAGCTGAACGTCTCTCCCGGCTGAATGTTTGTGAGACCGACATTGTAATCACTGGTGGAATTGGCGCAAACAGTTCCGGATCCTTGTATGGACGGTGTTTGCGGTAGGTCCAAAGAAAAACTATTGGATTGCGAAGCCGAACAATATGGGCTGGTCGTTTGGCTTGCGTACACGGTGATGGTTTGGTTCGTTGCACCGGCATTCCACTCCACTGTTGCGCTAGTTCCTAAGCTGCTGAGAACCGTTCCGCCATTCGCATACCACGAATAGAATACATTTCCTTCGGGGTTGTCTATGAAGTAAATCATAGGCTCATCGGCACAGCCATTGCCGGGTCCTTGGATGGACGGTGCTTCAAGTTCAGTTACAACGATCGTTTGGCTGATCATGTCGTTACAGAAGGCACTCGGGTCAGTGGGGTGTGCAGTTACTGTGTAAATCCCTGGTCCTGGCCAATCAATTGTGCACGATAAGCCACTTGCGTTCATGATGGCGTATGGATCAACAAGCCATATCGCATCGCTATTGACATCAAAGTAGGATGAAGCCCCGGTGCATGCGCTGCCTGAAGGAGGTGCCATGAATTGAAATTCCGGCAAAATGGAGACTTCCAAGTTTCCGAAGCCTGAACAATCTGGGAATTCGTGGCCATCCACTTGCTGCAAGAATGGGCTATAGTAATAAACTTCAATTAAACCGTACCCGCTGCCTCCCCACACAACAGTGACTTCATTGTCATTGATTGTATACGATTGCGCTCCTGAAATCATCCAGTCGTACACAACATCCATCCACTTGGGAACAGAATACGTTTCCACTTGATTTTCGCATACGACATCAGGGCCGTCAACGAGTGATTGTGTGGATACGATGGGCACCTCGACGAACGTTGGAATGTCGCATAGGTCGGGGCAGTTGTTTATTGACAATTGTACGGTGCCTGTGGGACCTTCGCCCCAAACCACACATATCTCAGGACTCCCGTTTCCGTCAATGGCTACACTGTTGCCCTGGCTATCATACGCCTCCCAAGCATATTGGGCGCCTGGACACCCGGAAGGGGTTGAATAGCAGGCGCTATCTCCTGCGCATAGGGTGGAGATGCATTCAATCACCGGACCTTCAATGTCCATGATTTCCATGGAAACGAGTTCTACATCGGTGCAGCAACAAACAACCACTCCAGAATCATTAAAAACGGGAGCAGTGACGGAAAGGGTGACATCGTAAATGCCGGGTGAAGTATAGGTGTGCAATGGATTCACCATCGTTGAGGTTGTCCCATCACCAAATTCCCAGAAGTGATCTGCGGAGCTAGGGTCTGAAGAACTGGTAAATTGAACAGCTGAATTGAGGCATGCTGGTGAGTTCACGTCAATAATCGCCTTCGGGGGCTCCAGAATGTCCACGCATTGCACAATCGTTTGTGTTCCAGCATCATTGGTGAATTCCAATATCACTGCGCCACTCCCAGCATAGGGATCCCACAAAACAAAAATTTCATTCGGGTTAGGAGCAGGCTGAATTGAACCGCCAATAACAGAATAGTTGTAATCCGCTGTTGTGTCCAATATGTACGTAACGGTGGTTAAGGCTCCTCCACATACAGGTACACAACCTGAATAATCGTCCCCGGAGCCATCTGGATCAGTCTGAGCCGCATCCGATAAGTCGATGACGCTGCAATCTGATTTTGATTCTTCTTCACATGAAATAATGATTGTCACTTCTGCACTGCACATTATGTCGTTTTCGCCAATCAGTGTGTACGTGAAGAAGTGCTCACCGCAACAGTCGAGGCTTGATCCATCCCCTGTGGGTGAGGATGAATTGATCTCGATGGTTCCATCTAGGTCGAGGGATATGCACGGAGGTAGGTCCGCTGCAATCAGCTCCCAATAATCCACAGCGATAACGTCGTTGTCAATAACGTTGTCCACCCATGTAGAGATGTCATCGATTGTTACCTCGAAGTAGTCATCAATGGCTTGGACATATTCCGACTCACAAGCTTCTAGTACTTGTGAAAATATTGATGTCGGGATTAGAAGCAGCAGTAAAATGCTCTAAAACAGTGATTTGGCCATTTAGCAATGTAGGTAAAAAATCGGAAATAAACGATGAAAGCTGCTTTTGCGTAGACAAGAGTTTCTTTAGTCTCCATAAATCGCTTTATTTAAAATTCATTTGGGTTAGCGAATAAGGGGTTCGAGAACTGTCCCGCTCCGATTACCAAAACGGGTGATTGCAGCAATGCGGTCTCCCGTTTTTTAGCGTTGGCCCCTTGCGGATTAATGTTTCAAAGTTGCGGTCAAATTCTTCTTTGGGTGAAGAGAAGCTACAATCTCTTACATTTAAGTATGGGACAGAAGCCTATATTTTTGCTCGGATTGGGAGTGCAAAAGTCCGGAACTACTTGGATGCATAATCATTTAAGCCGACATCCGGACACAGCTTTTGACCGCAACTTCACGAAAGAATTTGACTTGGCGGGAAGCGGTTACCAACGAAAACCGCGTCTATTTGAAGCGAGGAGATGGTGGAGTGCCAGAAGGTGCGGACAGATCTTGAGCAATGCGCAAGCGCAAGGTTTTGATGCGTTGGATTACCATTGGCCATTGGGACGAAAGCGAGGGCCTCTCTTGCGCAAGTTTGCCCAATCCGGAGCGTTGAATCAAGCTTTTTTTCAGTGGTCCAAGCCGAGTGCAGTAAATCCAAGGGGATTGGTGGTGGGTGATATAACCCCCACCTACCTCTGCCTCTCGATTCCTCAGTTGGAGCATTTGCTGCTGGAATTGCGAGCTGACTTTGAAGTGCGTCCGTTTGTGATGTGGCGAGACCCTCTCGCTCGACTCGAATCGGCTATGAAGCATGTCAAGCGAAATGAAGAGCAGAGAGGGAAGATGGAATTAGCTGAATTTTGCCAAAACGGAACGATTCAAGGTTGGTCTAAGCATGGCAATTATGCGCAGGCAGTGGAGACTTTGAATGAGTGCCTTCCGGATGTTTATGAGCTGGTATTCGAAGAGTTGTTCGGTCCGGAGGGTCAATTGTACCTCGATGACTTCCATCGTTGGGCAGGGATCCGGAGCATTCAAGGGGACTTTGACTTGCTCATGCACGATTCAAAGTCATCCGAACAGGGATTAACACCTGAGCAACGTGATGCAGCTCATGCATTCTTAGCGTCACATTATCGAGCAATTGCCAGCCGTTTAGGCCATGAACGACTCGCTGCAATCTGGAATTTGTGACAATACGAGTGGGGGTATTCCACGGTGGATTGGGTTGAAAGAAGGATTCGGTAGAGCGGATGATTAGGATTGAGTCAGCGCTTTTGTAATTTAGCTTAAAATACTCATTTCA
>CAXDQP010000020.1:0-14910 GCA_963991335.1 uncultured Flavobacteriales bacterium | reverse complement strand
AGTAGCTCTTCCAGCAGGACCGCGAGCAGGCATGGTCGGAGGCATGGGCGGAATGATGTAAATGTCTTCCCCAGAGGATAAAGGGAAAAGCCACTCCAGTTTTGGGGTGGCTTTTTTTGTGCCTTGAACCGGAGGATCCATTGTAAATTGCGGCCGATGGCAATCCGCATTCAAAATGTGTCCAAGGTGTTTGGCAATCAAGAGGCACTTTCCAATGTCTCATTGCAGATCCCCTCCGCGCAAGTACTGGGACTGCTCGGGCCAAATGGTGCGGGAAAGTCCACTTTGATGCGTTTGATTTCGGGGTATTTCCCAGCCACGAGCGGTTCGGTCAGTGTCTGCGGGTTCGATGTTTTATCGGATCCGATGGAAGCGCGAAGTCGGGTCGGTTATTTGCCTGAACACAACCCGATTCACACCGAAATGTACGTGCGGGAGTACCTCGAATACGCGGCGGGTTTGCATGGCATCAAAGATGCAACCTCCGCCGCCTCAAAGATGATTGAAAAGGTAGGTTTGACGCCGGAATCGCACAAGGTTATTGGCCAATTGTCGAAGGGTTTTCGGCAACGCGTTGGCCTCGCTCAAGCGCTGATTCACGATCCGGAGGTGCTGATATTGGATGAGCCATCTTCTGGCCTCGATCCGATTCAATTGGTGGATATTCGCGAACTGATCCGGGAAGTTGGACGCGATCGAACAGTGATTCTGTCCACCCACATCATGCAGGAAGTAGAGGAAGTTTGCGATCGTGTCGTGTTGATTCATCAAGGAGTGATTGTCGCCGATGATTCGCTGTCGACGTTTGCAAGCCGCCCAGGAGGATTGGAGTCCGCTTTTCATGAACTGGAAGTAGGGTCATGACCGATCAGCGAGATGAACCTGTACCGGAAGGTGCTGGAGCCATGAGGGGGATCATTTTGCGATCTACTGGATCCTGGTACCAGGTGAGCGAATGGAATTCCCGCGCCGTATATGGCTGCCGAGCAGGAGGGCGAATGCGTTTGAATGGTGAGCGCAGTACGAATCCATTGGCCGTTGGCGACATCGTACAGTTTGAATCCAATGGCCAAACGGAAGCGGGATTGATCACTGAGCGTGAAGAACGAAAAAATGCCATCGTCCGGCGATCTGTCAATCTATCCAAAGAGTCCCACGTGGAAGCGGCTAATTTTGATCGTGCTTTTTTGGTCGCAACCATCAGTCATCCCTCTACAAGTACGGGATTTATTGATCGTTTTTTGGTTACTGCAGAGGCGTATGGGATTCCGACCACTTTGGTTTTCAATAAGTGCGACCTCGTTGCCGCCAATGAGCGGGATGAAGAGGAGCTGAGCTATATGTCAGAGTTGTATGAGATGGCAGGTTATGACGTCCTTCGGGTGTCTGCCCAAACCGGCGAGGGTTTGCCCGAATTGAGAGCGGCTATTGCTGCCTCTGGCGTGAACATGTTGTCCGGACATAGTGGTGTTGGCAAAACCACCTTGATCAATCAATTGCTGCCGGGATTGGAGTTGCGCACGGGCAATGTTTCGGATTCCCATCAAAAGGGAAAGCACACCACCACTTACGCTGAGATGTTTCCCCTTCCGTCAGGTGGTTATTTGATTGATACTCCGGGTATCAAAGGATTCGGACTGGTCCAGCTGGAGAAAGAACATTTGCATCACTACTTCCCCGAAATATTCGCGTTGCTCTCATCCTGCAAGTTTCACAACTGCTTGCATCGTGCAGAGCCAAAATGTGCCGTTCGAAGCGCTGTTGAACAAGGTGTGATTGCCGAAGAACGCTACCTCAATTACCTCGATTTGTACGAGAATTTCGACGCGGACAACCAATACCGCTAACCGTCAATCTGCGGGGTGAAAGCGCGATGCCCACAGACCGCCAACCCTTAAGCTCATGGAGTTGTAAACCAATGGGCGCCCTGTTTCACGGCTTCTTATTTGCAGGCCAATGCTTTTCAAGAGGCCATCTCCTGCAGCGCAGTCCCATTCCATATACGAACCCGAACGGACATGAACATCCGCCTGTCCGGTGACGATTTGACAAAATTTTAGAGCACCGCTCACGGGCTTGCTGGTGAATTCGTTGGGATTCAATCCGCTGGGCAGCAAATCGGGCCAGGGTATGCTTTCGTTCCAACTGGTGACGAGGAGATAGGGTGAATGGGCAGGTTTTTGCTGGATTGCGGTGCGATTAGCGGAGGATTCGATGGGGCAGGTGAATGGGTCAATGCCCTCGGCACCGGCATAAATGATGCCGGCAAGTGGATCTGCAATGACGCCTAAAAAAGGGCCGCTCTGATCGCACAAGGCAATGTTGACCGCGAAGTCCGATCGGCTTTTCAGATAAGATTCTGTCCCAGCCAAGTGATCGACGAGCCAGAACATTTCCCAGTCCTTCCGCTCGCTAAACGAGGGCAATTTGCCTTCTTCGCTGATGATGGGAATTCCGATTTCAGATAGGATGCCTTCAATGATCTGATGGCTCTCGAGGTCCACCGATGAAACCAAGCTGCCATCGCGTTTGGCACGAATAACCAGCGATTCATTCTGGTCATCCACGTGGCTTAGTAACTCGCGACTGGCTGCTGCTGCTGCTTTCAGGGCCAATTCGAGGCACGATTTAATTTTTGAAGAATTCATTTGCTTTGCAAGGTATTCAATGAATAGTTTTGCAACGGCGCAGGGGTGCCTCCAATTTGGAGAGCTGAGATGATACCCTCACAACCTGACCGGATAATACCGGTAGGGGAGCAGGCCGTTTCGTTCCGATAATATCGGGTACGAACTGCGTCAGAATATTAAAAAATCTAGACGCATGTCAGCCACAAAATCCATTTTTCTTTTTGCAGTTTTGGGCACGTTATTCGTTCCTACTCAGTCAATAGGTCAATCAAAAACAGATTCGACTCTGCGCATGGTTGAGCTGCTTCCTGCAACGGTTTCTTCCATTCAATCGCCCGATCGCGCTCCGTATGCTACTCAAAAAATGAACGCATCAGAGCTCGCCAAACGTGATGGCTCCATGGATTTGCCGTTTTTGTTGCGTTTCACGCCTTCGTTGGTGGTTACCTCCGATGCGGGTGCCGGTGTCGGATACACGTCAATGCGAATCCGAGGCTCGGACCAAAGCCACATCAATGTGACCATCAACGGCGTTACGCTCAACGATGCGGAATCGCATCAGGTGTACTGGGTGGATTTGCCGGATTTATCAAGCAGCATCGATGAACTGGAAATCCAGCGGGGTGTGGGTAGCTCATCCAATGGACCCGGGGCCTTTGGCGCTACCGTCTCCTTGAATACCATGAATTTTGACACGGAACCCGGTGGTAAAATGGTCTTAGGCGGTGGTTCTTTTGGTACCCTGCGCTCCATGTTGAAGTGGTCAACGGGTCAGTTGGGATCGGGATTTTTCATCGAAGGCCGAGCCTCTCGCATTGTGTCCGACGGATACCTCGATCGTTCTGCCAGTGATTTGTCGAGTGTGCAGATGGGTTTGGGATACCGCTGGGATTCGGGGCATTTGGCCTATAGTGCAATGCTCGGTCATGAGCGAACCCAACAGGCGTGGTACGGTGTTCCTCGCATTGGATTGACAGGTGATTCTACAGCCATTGTGGCTTGGGCGGCGAACTCTTCTGAATACGGTTATGGGGAAGATGTTGAGCGTATTTCTGATTTGATTGAGCGTGGTCGATTGCACAACTATTACAGGTATGCTGATCAGGTGGACGATTATCGGCAAGACCATCATCAATTGCACTTCAGCCAAAAGCAAGGAGCCTGGAATTTGGGGGCAACGGTGCATTACACGCAAGGAAATGGGTATTATGAGCAATTCAAGGCCGATGACGATTTGGCCCTTTACGGTGCAGGTCCTTTGGGATTGGCAGATTCCTCCATTGCAACGGGAGACGTGATTCGCCGACGCTGGCTCGACAATGATTTTTATGGGATGTTGATGCAGGCCACACGCGAATGGGAAGGCGTGTCCTTGCAGCTGGGCGCAGGCGCATTTGATTATGTCGGCGAGCATTTTGGTGTTCCAATTTGGATGCAATTCGGAGCCACCGGTCTCACGCCAACGCATCGATATTATGACAATACAGGAAAGAAAAGGGATCGGTATGCCTTTTCTGCCCTGTCTTCCGATGCCTTCGATGGCAAAATGCAATGGCGAGGCGAAGTTCAATTGCGTCAAGTTGGCTATGAAGTAATGGGTTCTGACAATGATTTGAGAATGCTGCAAGTGGATACCACAATGGCATTCGTCAATCCTAAATTCGGTGCAGATTGGTTGTTCAATGACGCCAATCGAATGTTTGTGTCGGTCGCGCGAGGCAGTCGTGAGCCGGTACGGAATGATTTTATTGACCGGTCGAGTGATGCCTACCCCAAGGCCGAAACCCTCACGGATTTGGAAGTGGGCTGGGAGCATGGCACACCCAATTGGAGCATTGAGGCCGTTGCCTATCACATGAGGTACCAGAATCAATTGGTCTTAACAGGGGCGCTGAATGACGTTGGATCTCCCGTGCGGATGAATGTTGAAGCCAGTCAACGGACAGGGTTGGAGTTGAGTTTGAATTGGCGACCTGGGAATGGGTTTACGTGGTTTGGAACGGCGACACAGTCCGTGAATACGATCGATGCATTCGAGGAAACACTCTTCGACTATGGCAACGACGAATTGCCAATTGTTTCAGTCGCACATACCGGAACAGACATCAGCTTTTCGCCTCGGATTACAGCTGCTTCGGTCGCAACGCTTGAGTTTTGGAACCGTACCACCGGATCACATTCTACCGCGGCATCAATCGAATGGAGTGCGCGGTATGTTGGAAAGCAATACTTGGACAACACCTCCAATGAAAACCGCGCGCTTCCAGCTTATGAAGTCAATGACTTGCGCCTCCGTTTGATTCGGAGCCGAGCGGAATCGGGGAATGTCGCATTGTCCGTCCACATTCGAAATTTCTTAAATGCCGAATACAGTGCGAATGGATGGACCTACAGTTACTTGTATGGTGGGATGGAGAGCATGACGACGGAAGTTTACCTATATCCTCAGGCCGGTGCCCATGGCATGGTCTCGCTGGAGGTCAATTTTTAACGCCCTCTTCAGACAAGTTTTGTCGCCTGCGAAAATCCATTCGGATTGGGCAGCCAGGTCAGGTCGTTTGGTTGCGATTCAATGGCATTACCAATAACGACTAAATCGGCACCAGCATTCCAGGCGGCAACCACCGAGGCCGCATCATTGAATCCCCCGCCGACAATAAGCGGACACGATGTGTTTTCTTTGATGCCTGCGATTATGGAGGCAGTTACGGATTGATTGGCTCCGCTGCCTGCGTCTGTGAATAACACGCGAAGCCCGAGCATTTCTCCAGCTACAGCTGTCGCTGCGGCTATTTCAGGTTTGTTCAAGGGGATTGGCATCGTCTGGCTCATATAGGAGGCAGTGGTGAGCGGGCCATCTCCAAAAAGCAAGTAGCCTGTCGGTACAATTTCAAGCCCCAATCGTCGAATGCGCATGGCCGCTTCCACGTGGCGTCCGATGAGCAAATCGGGATTTCGACCCGAAATAAGGGAAAGGAATAGCAGTGCGTCAGCACCTTTTACGACTTGATCGGGAGCGCCTGGAAAAATAGTGACGGGCCCATCAAATCTGTCCCGAACGGATTGAATGATGTCTGCGACATTCTGCTTGATGAGCAAGCTTCCTCCGATAAAGACATCTGTAACAGCCGAATTTTGCAGGCGATCGAGAAAGCGCAGCCATTCCCGTCCTGATGGCAAATCATCGGGGTCGAGCAGTGCTGCAAGCCGTTTTGTTCCAGCCGCTTGGTCGCGTTCGAGGTTTTCCAGCCAACTCATGTCGGAAAGATACGATGAATCAGCTTTTGCACGATTTCGGGCTTGAGCATTCCGTGGCCAGAAGGAACGACGTGAAAACGCACCTTGTCGTTCTGGTTTGTCAGTTGCTGCAAGCGCTCGCTGTTGGTCGCAGGGATGATGCGGTCATGTGCTCCAAAAGCCAAATCCATTTGTCCCGACCAATCTTCGAGTGCACGCACAATTTCCCCATGTTTGGGCCAACAGAGGCGATGAGCTCGCCATCCTCTCCATACCATCATGCGCATCGCATGGTGGGAGAGGTGAAAGGAACAGAAACCGTGCAAGTGCGGTGAAATAATCCGCCATTTCAACAGTCGATCACTCCAGCGTAGAACAGCTGCAGCGTGGCGATCGATGGCAAACCAAAGCACCCTTCCCAATGACGTGTGGACCGTAAGCTGGTAAAACGGGGATTTCTTCAGCCCATCGGGCGCTAGTAAGGTAATTCGTTTCCACATGGCAGGTGAATCCGAAAAAAGCGCCAGTCCAATGCGCCCTCCTATGCTGTAGCCAATCAAGTCATATTGCGGTGCAGACGCCCCTTCTTTTTGTGCAATTTCCACCAGCAGCTGGTTCAGTGTTGCGGGGTCCAAAGGGGCATCATCTGCCAATGATGGATCTATCGGCCTGGATTGACCATGGTGAGGAAGGTGCACAGAAATAATGGTTCCGCTGAGTGGCCAAGATTGCGACAGGGCCAATAAGTCTTCCAGCGGGCGGGCGAACCCATGGAACGCGAACAGGGTTCGCCGCTTTGTGTGGGGGGGCTTTTTGTCTTCTCGGTTTTCGCGGATTTCTGACACAGCATACTCCAAGCACCACCCGAGGTTGGTGTGCGTTTTGCGATGGGCATGGTCGGACGGATCAGCGAATTCCACCCTGCAAAGGTCGTGTGGATTCATTAAAATCAGCGTGCTTCGTTATGCATGTTAAAAAGCAATGGAAATTGTGGATGATTTTATCCCAATCGTACAGGTGTACCGATTAATTTTGCCAGCGGTTAATCCACCAATTATCTGTGTGTAGCATCCCCCGGCCAAGAATTGATTTGGCGGGGTAAAAAAAAAATGCCCAAAGACAAAAGTATCAAATCGATCTTGCTCATCGGGAGTGGACCGATTGTCATTGGACAAGCCTGTGAATTTGATTATTCTGGATCGCAAGCTTCGCGATCCCGCCGGGAAGAGGTGATTGAAGTGATTTTGATCAATTCAAACCCTGCGACCATCATGACGGATCCGGTCACGGCCGACCATGTTTACCTTGAACCCTTGGAGCCGGCTTCAATCGAACGCATCCTTCAAAAGCACAATATTGATTCTGTCCTACCCACCATGGGCGGGCAGACAGCCTTGAACTTGTGCATCCAATGCGATGAAATGGGGCTGTGGGAAGAATACGGTGTTCGCATGATTGGTGTGGACATTGGTGCCATCGAAATCACAGAAAACCGCGAGCGATTTCGTTCGTTGATGGAGGAATTGGACATTGCCATGGCACCTCAGGCAACAGCGAAGAGCTTTTTGGAAGGCAAGGAAGCCGCGCAACAATTTGGATTTCCACTCTGCATCCGTGCGAGTTATACCCTCGGTGGTGCCGGAGCGAGCATCATTTACGACCCTGAAAAATTTGAGGATGCCCTCACCCGAGGCTTGCACTTGAGCCCCATCCATGAAGTGATGATTGACAAGGCGGTCATGGGATGGAAGGAGTACGAATTGGAGCTCTTGCGTGATTCCAATGACAACGTGACCATCATTTGTTCGATTGAGAACTTTGATCCGATGGGCATTCACACCGGAGATAGTATCACGGTTGCACCTGCCATGACGTTGAGTGACACTACGTTCCAACGTATGCGGGACATGGCGATTCGGATGATGCGGGAGATTGGTGATTTCGCAGGTGGATGCAACGTTCAATTTGCCGTGTCCAATGACGAAAAAGAGGACATTATTGCGATTGAGATCAATCCACGTGTGAGTCGTTCCTCCGCTCTGGCGTCCAAAGCGACCGGTTACCCCATTGCTAAAATTGCAGCGAAATTGGCCATCGGATATCACCTCGATGAGTTGGCCAATCCGATCACGGGAACCACGAGCGCTATGTTTGAGCCGACCATGGACTATGTGGTTGTCAAGGTGCCACGGTGGAACTTCGATAATTTCAAAGGGGCAAATCGCGAGCTGGGATTGCAAATGAAGTCTGTCGGCGAAGTGATGGCCATTGGGCGCTCTTTTCAGGAAGCGCTCCAAAAAGCGGCCCAATCGCTGGAAATCGGACGCAACGGATTGGGCTGTGATGGAAGGGAATTGCGGGATCAAGATGCCATCATGAAGAGCCTGTCGCATGCGAGCTGGAACCGTCTTTTCCACTTGTATGATGCCATGAAATTGGGCATTCCGATCCGGAAGATTTACGAAGTCACGAAGATTGATCCGTGGTTCTTGCGACAAATTGAAGAATTGGTTCAGCTCGAGGAACAAATTGGGCAGTATGGTCTGGAGACGATGCCGAGGCCTCTCCTTTTGGAGGCCAAGCAAAAGGGGTACGCAGATCGCCAAATTGCCCATATGTTGGACTGTGTAGAATCGGAAGTCCATGCCCATCGATTGGCGCAGGGAATCACGCGCACATACAAATTGGTAGATACATGTGCGGCTGAGTTTGAAGCGAAAACGCCTTATTACTATTCGACCTTTGAGGACGAGAACGAAAGCATTCGCACCGATCGAAAGAAAATTGTGGTGTTGGGGAGCGGTCCAAATCGCATCGGTCAAGGAATTGAATTCGATTACTGTTGCGTGCATGGTGTACTCGCCGCGAAAGAGTGTGGTTATGAGACCATCATGATCAATTGCAACCCGGAAACGGTTTCAACAGACTCGGATACAGCAGATAAGCTGTATTTTGAGCCGGTATTCTGGGAGCACATTTATGACATCATTTTGCACGAGAAGCCAGAAGGGGTAATCGTCCAGTTTGGTGGCCAAACCGCACTGAAACTTGCTGAAAAACTGGAGCGATTTGGAATACCCATTGTCGGTACCAGTTATCGAGCGCTTGATCTGGCAGAAGACAGGGGTTCTTTCTCCACACTATTGCGGGAACAAGGGGTTCCTTACCCTGAGTTTGGCGTGGTTGAAACCGCTGATGAAGCCAATGCATTGAGCAAAACGTTGGGGTTCCCCTTGTTGGTTCGCCCGAGCTATGTTCTGGGAGGCCAACGCATGAAAATCGTCATCAACGAAGATGAATTGGAACACCATGTAATTGATATTTTCCGGGATATGCCGGACAACAAGGTGTTGCTTGATCATTACTTGGACGGTGCGATCGAGTGCGAGGCCGATGCCATTTGCGATGGTGATGAGGTTCGAATCATTGGGATCATGCAGCACATTGAGCCGGCTGGAATTCACAGTGGCGATAGCTATGCGGTTTTGCCTCCGTATAATTTGGGCGATTTGATCATTTCTCAAATTGAAGAATACACCAAACGGATAGCATTGGCGCTGGAGACCGTTGGCTTGATCAACATTCAGTTTGCCGTGAAAGACGATAAAGTGTACATCATTGAAGCCAACCCAAGGGCATCACGCACCGTTCCTTTCATTGCCAAAGCATACGGTCAGCCATATGTAAATCATGCGGCGAAAGTGATGATGGGAGAAATGAAATTGCGGGATTTGCCGTACAAGCCTCAACTCGATGGTTATGCCGTGAAAATCCCTGTTTTTTCCTATGAGAAATTCCCGGAAGTCAATAAGGAGCTGGGCCCAGAGATGAAATCAACGGGAGAGGGTATCCGATTCATTCCAGACCTGAGAGACCCGTTTTTTCGAAAGGTATACAGCGAACGGAACCTTTATCTGAGTAAGTAAAATGCTAGCAGGATTGATCAGAACGTTGGGCACCATCATCATGGTGTGGTTTGTCTTTCGTTGGTTGGATCGAATGTTCGGTGGGCGGAATCGGCGTTCGAGGAATAGTGGACAAAGCGGAAACTCCGGCAGGACGAACCCGTCGCCACGTGACGAATCAAACCAGCCGAAAGACACCAAGCTGGGAGACTACATTGACTTTGAGGAGGTTGACGATTGAGTAATTCTTCTTTTCATTGTAGATGAACATTCGACTCAAGTATTGCACGTCCCTGGGTGGAGTGATTTTCCCAAAGACCAGGATCAAATCGTATTTTGAGCATTACTTTGCTTGAAACAGAATCGACGAAGAGCACAATGAAGGAGCGAATGATTTCATTTTTAAAAGGAAACGGGATGCATGGACTGAGCATCGTTGTTTTTGTTGTGCTCAGTGTTTCCTTATTGTCAAAGTCGTACGATGGTTATGTCGTCCGCCAAGGAGATATTGAAAATCACAAGGGAATGAGCCGGGAGGCTTCGGATCACCGCGCCTTGGTCGGGGAATTCCCAGCATGGACGGGTTCCATGTTTGCGGGAATGCCGACCAATCACATTGTTCAAAACAGAAGTCCATGGAATATCCCTTGGCAGGTTCGACGAATTATTTCCAAGCCGTTTCAGTCCTCAGGAGTGTTCGTTTTTTTCATGGCAATGTGTTCAGCGTATTTGCTCGCAATTGCCTTGGGGGCCACTCCGGCAATCGCACTGCTATGTGGGATTGGAATCGGATTATCTTCTTTCGAAGTCCTCTACTATGCGGCAGGGCACAATACGAAGGTCAGGGCCATGGCCTATTTGCCGGGTATCTTTGCAGGTGTACTCTGGGCCTATCGAAAAAACCTGGGTTGGGGAATGGCAATTGCCGCCATATATACAGCATTGCACGTCCACGCTAACCACTATCAAATTACTTATTATGGTTTGTTCTTATTGGGTGCATTGGGCATCACCGAAACGGTGGGAATTTGGATGAAAACGGGAGCGTTGAAGCGTGCTTTGCTGCCGAGTCTGGCCCTTTTGTTTGCGGGCATTATCGGGGCACTTCCGAGCGTGTCGGAAGTTTTTGAAACGAAGGAGTATGCGACAGATACGATTCGAGGCGAACACATTCTCACTCGAGAGGGGAGCGCTATCGTTGAGGATGTCGGGTTGGACCGAGAATACATTCTCGAATACAGCCTGGGTGATGGTGAATGGTGGTCCATTATGTGTCCAGACATCAAAGGAGGCAATAGTCCATATTACTGGGGAGAACAAACTTTCTCAGGAGGCGCACTGTATTTCGGTGCCATTTTGTGTGCGCTGTTCTTCATTTTTCTGGTGATCGGTCGTGATCGGTTACGCTGGCCTTTGGCTCTCATTACCCTGATTACGCTGCTACTTACACGAAGAGGTGGAGGCCTTTTGACAGATTTCTTCCTGGACCACGTGCCTTTTTTCAATCAGTTTCGAGACACAAAAATGATGCTCGTTCTTGTGCACAATTCCATCGCCATTGGCGTTGTTTTGATTTTAATGGAATTGAGTCAGCTCGTAGCGACTGGAGGAGAGGAATTGAAGAAAAGACGCAACTTGTTCATGGGAGTGATGGGCGTAATCATCTCGGTTTTAGCGGCTTTTTACGCACTGCCTGAGGTGTTCTTTGAATTTAGGTCAACAATCAAACCTGACATGGCTGTTGAACAATTGGGCTATGAATCAGCGCTGAGCAATCGGCTGGAAATCTTTCGTTCTGATGTAGCCCGCACATTGGGTTTGCTTTGTTTTGCTGCCATTGTCTTAGCCGCTGCCTTGTGGCAAAAGTTAGCCATGCGTTGGGCTGTAATTGCTCTAACGGTGGTTACAGGCCTTGATTTGTGGAATGTTGATGCACGCTATTTCAATGATGATAAAGTCAATGGCGAGTATAGGAACTGGTCGAAGGCATTCGACGCAAAATTTCCATTCGATCCTAGTCCGCAAATGGCGAAGGTGATGGCAAGGGAATACAGTGATTCGCCTGAAATCAATGCGGTAGCAGATGATTTGTACGGGTCGTATTTGGAAGGGCTGGCCAAAATTCGAATCACGCCCCACCGACGTCAAAAAGAAAAGCTCCAGTTGATTGCCAAATACGGTGCCTTGCGATTTGATTCACCATTTCGCGTTTTCCAATGGGAAAATTCATTTGCAAATACGTCAGCTTCTTATTTCTTCAACTCTGTGGGGGGACATCATGCTTCCAAACTGCGGCGTTATCAGGATTTTGTTGATCGCGTACTGATGCCAGAAAGGGAACGTTTGGTTGCGTTTGCCCAAAAAGGACAACTGGAGCAAGGCCTGGCACAAATGGTCGGTTTGCGTATGTTGAACACACGGTATCTTTTGATCGATCAATCTGAAGATCCCATTTTGATGCCCGACGTTCCCGGTTTTGCTTGGGTCGCGCCGGAGTGGAGCATGGCTCTGAATGCCGATGACGAAATGGCAAAGACGGCAGCTCTTCGATCGCCCCGTTCTGCCGTTGTGCATTCTGAATTCTCCGGTCAAATTGAAGGCCTTGTTCCGGGTGCAAGTGGAGCGGTAGAGTTGGTTTCTTATCAGCCAGATGCAGTGAAGTATCAAGCCAACCTTGACGCCGAGGGATTGGTGGTGTTTTCTGAAGTATGGTATGACAAAATGTGGACCGCAACCATTGATGGCAATCCTGCTGACCCCATTCGTGCCAATTATGTTCTGAGGGCACTGAAGGTGCCAGCAGGTGAACACGAAGTGGTGTGGCGCTGTGCGGATGAGTCAATCAATGCGCTGACGATTTCGGCAAATCTGTTGCTGGTAATAGTGGTGTTCGGAGCTTCTTGGTGGGGCATGAAGCGGCCAAAATCAGGATTCATTGAGTACGAATAACGCGGTGGCCAATTTCGGAATTAAGGCCCAATGGCATTGGAACGAACCGGGTGCTGAATCCGTTGATTGGGCAACTTGGGACGCATTGATTGCGGCTTCGGATAATTCTTCGGTCTTTCTGGACAGTCGAATGATGAGGAGTTTGATGCGCTCGGAACAACGCAATTTGGCTGCAATCACCTGGTTCAAAGGCGACGAGTTGGTCGGCATTGCCTTGGTTGAAGACGCTGTTGCGGAAAGTCTAAATTTGGACAATCACATTGCAGTCAAGCGTTCTTGGTTTTCATTCATTAGTCGCTGGCTCCATGGCAAGGATGGACGTTTTACGTTTCGCGTTCGGGTGATTGGTCCGGTATTGGGCAGCGGACTGCACAGCGTGCGCTGGGCAGCGGGAATACCTGTGAGAGAACAACGTCGATTGCTGACGGAAACGATTTTCACGTCAAAGAGCAATGCAGGAACTGCCATCCCAAAGGTGGCCATGCTCAAAGATTTGCCCATTCACTATTCCGGGCGAAGGCAGCAACTGCAGCCGGGTTGGATCCCGCTGGAATTTGACCCTGAAATGTTGCTTCATTTGGATCTAGCTTGGGAAGACCTATCGGATTACCAGCTGCAGTTGAACACCAAGTCTCGAACCAAAGTGAAGCGTGTTCTCAAAGTTTCAGAATCCTTTGAAATCTCGGATTGGTCAATTGAGAAGGTGATTGAAAATGCCGATGCACTGATTGAATTGTATGGGAGCGTTTTCGATCGCTCTGGATTTCGCTTGGGTCAACTTCACGCGGAAGAGCTGATCGAATCCAAACGTTTTTGGGGCGACGATTTTGTTGTGAAAGGATACGAGTTAGAAGGCGAGTTGGTTGGATTTCAATGCGCATACCTCGGCGCTGATGAGCTTGAAGCTTTCTTCGTCGGCTTCATGCCAGGGTTGGTCAAGAGTCACGCGATATACCAACGTATGCTCATTGAGTTCATTCGGTTGGGAATTATGACCCATCGGAAACGAATCAACATGGGCAGAACAGCACTCGATGTCAAGTCATCGGTGGGTGCACTCCCGCAACGTTTGCAATGCGATGTTCACTTTCGAAATCCAATTTTTCACGCTCTGGTGCGCCGTTACACCCGGGGTTTTGATCCCGCTGAGCTGGTTTTGAAAAAGGCGTGGAAAGTGGATGCTTATGCCAAGGTGTATCATTCAGAATTCCATGCCACCTGAATCACAGCCGTAGCCTGCGCCTCAGGAATACCATCCTTAGCGGCCTCGTGCTTCAAATTTGCCCAATTTCCAAGTCGCTGTTAAGAATACGTTTTGGGATTCCCGTTTGAAACGATTTTCCTGGTACAAATTGCTGAAACTTGACGTGTATGACCATTCACGGGTGTTGAATACATCGCTGAGCTTGAGGGCAATGGTCAAATTCCCGTCGAGCAATTTTCGCTGAATATTGGCGTCCATGTATGCAAATCCATTGAACTGTCCCTGAGGCGTCACGGAGGGGCCGCGGTACAATCCGTTCAATTGCCATTTCCAAAGCTTCTCGTCTCCAATGGATTGGTTGGCGAAGAAATTCAGGTTATACGACCAACCTTGGGCATCACTTGCGAATTCTGCATCTCCTACTTGATTCGCCAGGTGATAAAATGAACCCGTCAATCGAAATTGTCCCGACCCGGGCATTGGGAGCATGAGGATCATTTCGATTCCTTCGTCTCGGCGACTGCCTTGATTCCACCAACTCGAAGTGCGGATTCCAGCAGCGTCGATATCGGAGTATCGTTGGATCAAGTCGTTGGTTTCTTTGATGAAAAATGAGGTGGTCAATGATTTTCGCTTGCGGGACCATTGGTGCCCAATTTCGAATGAATTGGTGTATTCAGGGCGCAATTCGGGATTTCCGATGCGCAGGTTTCGACTGTCGCTGTCATCCAAGAAGGGAGTGACGGATCGTCCTCGAGGGCGGTTGACCCGGCGGCTGTAACTCGCAATCCAGCTGACCTCATCGTTGCGTTGTCGGGAAACATTGAAAGAAGGGTAAACTGAGAAGTAATTGTTTTCGAAGGAACGATTGCCTTCCCATTTGGCCTCCGTAAAGACCTGCTCCAAACGCATTCCTCCTTGTGTCCCCCAAACGCCCCATTTCCGGCCGTACGTTGCATATCCGGCATGAACATCTTCACGTTTC
>CAXDQP010000019.1:0-15728 GCA_963991335.1 uncultured Flavobacteriales bacterium | reverse complement strand
GCTGTTCCATTATGTGTAAATTCCGGTGGACAAGTGGTAATTCGACGTCGTGGTGTCTTAATTTGCCGAGCCAACCTCTCCTAGATCAAAATCTGAAGCGAAAACCACACCCGGTATGGACTGTGCCTCCTGAAAAGGGCGGGTTTCATCGGAATAAACTTGACGGAACATCGCATCCACAACATCCTCTTTGAACGCACAATTTCCCGTCTTCAAATTCTCCGCGAGTTCCATCAGCGCGGCCGTAGCATTCTCCGTCGTTGGCGCTGGACCGCTGCCGCCCCAATGATTCAAGAGCGCCTGATAATTAGCCGTTTTGGGAATGCTCAAAATCGCCGAAATGTTGTCCACCTTTTTCAATGGCCACCATGCCCAGCCGATGCCGAGGTCCTCCAGCAGACGGATTGCATCGCGGAACCAAACATTCGAATTCTCACCACTCTCTCCCAAATAAAGCGGGACATTGTGCTCATTGCGCATGGTTGTGACCCACTGCATGGTCTCCGCGGTATTGGTACTCCAATATTTGTGGGGTGAGTAAACCAAGTTGTCATCCCACGGTGGGGTCAGACCGGTAAAGTCATTGGCCCACCAATTTCCTTCAATGAAAATGATATGATCCGGATCCACCGTTCGAATGCTATCCGTTACTTCCTCATACAATGCTCGCATGGCTACATTGCCCGGCAAATCCCAGTTCGGCTCGTTCAACAAATCATAGCCAGCGACCCAATCTTCTTCCGCATAGTGTTCGGCCAATCGCTTCCACAAAGCCACCATTTTATTGCGGTTCTCTGCGCTTTGCCACAGTGAAGGGTTTGCGGGATTATAATCCGAGATGGCGGCATCATAGCCTTGTCCCCCTGGGGCGGCATGAAGATCCAGCACTACGTATATTTCGTTCTGTTTGCACCACGAAATGAGACTGTCAGTCAACTCAAATCCAATCTCAAGCCAAGTGTTTTCACCCGGCACTGGCTCTTCTTCAATGGGCAATGTAAACAGGTTGTAATGCATGGGCAGGCGCACGGAGTTGAACCCCCAAGCCTTCATCGAATCGATGTCACTTTTTTGGACGTGATTCTGGAGCCAAGCATCGTAAAATTCTTCTGTAGCCTCTTCTCCAATGGTCTCTTCAATCTTTTGCCGGATTTCCCACTGGGGATTAGCGTAGGCCGAAGTCTGAAGCATGTAACCCTCTTGCACCATCCAACCTCCTAGCCCCATCCCTCGAAGCAGAACGGTATCCTGGGCTTCATTGACGATGGCATGGCCGAACGTAGCGAGTCGATTTTGGCTTTGCAACGAACCACAGAAGATGAATACTGCAAACAAAGGGGAAAGTAACTTGCGCATGGTTTCAAATTTCAAGTGTCAAAATTACACTTTTCATTGAGGTGCGCAAATTGACGTGCTCGAAACCGCTAATGATTGGGTACAAGGGAATCCTTTTATGGAATTGCCACTGTAACTTTGTACAAAACACACCCAAACGTGAAATTCCAGCACCTTCCCTTCTCGCTCATTGCGCTTCTTGTATTAACCTCCTGCGAAAAGGACGAACCCAATGGCGCCGTGCCTGAAGTCCTTCTCCCGATCAACATTAGTCAACTGGAAAATGAGGAGAATGCCCTCTTCGAATTCCCAATTGTACTGAGCGTCGGCACCAATAGAGAAGTTACAGTCACCTATGAGGTGAAGCCAATCACGGCCACGGAAGGGGAAGACTACATCGCTGATTCCGGAACGATTGTTTTTCTTGCGGGCACCACGGCTGCATCCATTGACATCGAAATCATTGTGGACGAGTTCGCTGAAGAAGACGAACAGTTCCGAGTGGTCTTGACGAGCTCATCCAATGGATTGATCGCAGATGGCTTGCAAGAAGCCATTGGCACCATCCGCAATGACGACACCGTGATCCAGGTCTCGAATGAAGGCTACGAAGCAGCCAGCGGATACCCCGGACGCACACTGGTTTGGTCTGACGAGTTCGACGCCAGCCAAATCAATCCGCAACATTGGACCTATGACTTAGGGGCCTCCGGATGGGGCAACCAAGAATTACAGAATTATACCTCGAATTCTGAAAACTCGTATGTGGCCAACGGCAACCTGATGATTGTCGCCAAAAAGAACGGTTCACAATACACCTCGGCCCGGCTCAAATCCATCGGGCTGCAAGAATACCAATACGGTCGAATCGATGTCCGTGCCATTTTGCCTTTCGGACAAGGAATTTGGCCTGCGATCTGGATGCTGGGAGCAAACTTCCCAAGCGCAGGATGGCCGGCATGCGGGGAGATAGACATCATGGAACTCATTGGATCAAGTCCAAGCAACATCCACGGAACGGTTCATTTTGGTAACAGTTACCCACAACACCAATACACGGGAGGCAGTCGATACCTTACGGGAGGCCAAACGTTTGCGGATGAATTCCATGTTTTTTCCATTGACTGGGACGAAAATGGAATCACCTGGCTGCTCGATGACCAACCCTTTTATTCTGTCGACAACAGCGTTTCTGGGAATCAAAACTACCCATTTGACAATCCTTTCTTCTTCATCTTAAACGTAGCAGTGGGCGGCCAATGGCCCGGCTACCCGAATGCCACCACAACGTTCCCTCAGTTCATGGCAGTCGACTACGTGCGGGTGTATCAATGACAGAAGAACGCTATTTTCCTTCGATCGATTTACCGCGTCCAAGCAAGTTTGATAAACAATCTCCGCTGTTCCGTCGGGGCATATATCCTCGAGGCGTCAAATTCTTCGCTAAACGGAGAGTTTGGTGCAATGATCGGACGCTCTTGGACCGTATTTGTCAGGTTCTTCACGCCGACGGTAAAGGTGTTCATACTTGCTGATTGCTTCGAGTTTCGTGGGCACCACGATCGAAAGACACTCAAGTGAAGCAATTGAAACGCCTCGCTCCGTTCTGACTCATCTGCATCATAATAAGGCAAGCGCATGGCCCCCACATGCTGTCCAGATAGATTGACTCCCCCGTTCTCCCATCGGTAACCTCCTCCGAAATTGGCCGTGACATTTGGCGCAAATTCAATGTCCTCCGCCCATCGCCAAGCATCATTCGACCAAGGATTTTGGGAACCCTCCAGCAATTGAGAGCGCAAAACCGTCGCTCCCAACGAAAGCGACCAACCGCTGGCTCCAGTCAGCAGAGCATCTCCACCAAAGCCCCGGTTCCAACCAATTCCATCAATATTGCGGTAAACGATCGCATTTGGCAGGCTATCGTAATCGGCGTAAATCCGATCGGTGAACAGCGTCGAAAAAGCATGCCCCGAAACGGTAGCGGTATACGTGTCATCGCCCGTGCTCCAACTTCCACTCAAGTTGATGTTCCAACTGGACTCCGGCCGCAATCCACGATCGGGCTGCAACACAGACCGGGAGCCGTCAAGCGCCGCATGCTCCTCCGTGAACAAATGCACCCTGCGGTACCCCCGACCAGCATTCAGACGGACATCCACAACGTGGGAGGGTGACCATTTGAAGTTGATCCTCGGCGCTACAACCACTGCGGCATTGGAGGGTTTTTCAATGCGAAGACCATGAATCCAAGAAATACGCTTTTGCTCGGGCCCTGCCGCCTTCGAAGCTCCCGTGTGCTCCACATAGAACGCAGGTACGAGTACATTCATGTCCGATGCTGCGAGTGTCTCGTCGCTGTATTTGTCCCACATCAAACTCATCCCCCCTGTAATCCGCCTGTTCTCCTTCCAACTCCATCCGGTATGGTAGGCTTCTGCGTTGGCGGTGAATTCACGCGCATTGAAGTTGGTCTGCCCATAGGTGGAGCGCTGATCGTGGAAAGAGAATCCACCTTGATACGTCATGCCTTCGTTGCCCTTTGGCGCGCCGCCCAGCAACCACTCGCCACGAAACAAATCAATGCGTTCACCATATCGATTGTTGCCACCTCGGTCCGCTTCTTCGAAATCCAATGCACCGCCAAAGCGCTTTTCGGCAAAGCCGCGCAAGGTCGTGCGCCAATGCCGGCGATCTGTACTGCGCTGATGCCGCAACGTCCCAACCACTCGTTCAATCGTGGGTGCATCGGTCATGCCATCGCCATTGTCATCCAATCGCCGACCCATGTGGTGCGCATCCAAGCCCAATTGCCATGGTGCTTCACTCGGACCCCAGCCCGCAGCTGCCGTAAGCGTGAGCCGCTGATGGCTATCCAACCCCAAGCTTCCCGATGACGTTCCCGAACGCAAAGGAGCCAACACCACATTGATGACGCCTCCAACTGCTTGACTACCAAAACGAGCACTTGCTGGCCCTTGAATGACTTCAACCTGTTGAATCATCGTCAACGGAATTCCATCCAATGCATAAGCTGACGCGAGCCCCCCTAACAATGGAACTCCATCAATGAGCATCAAGGTATAAACGCCTTCCAAACCGTTGATGTGAATGTCATTGGTTCCACAAATCCCACACGCAATGGTCTCCCGGATACCGTTGCTAAAATCC
This sequence comes from uncultured Flavobacteriales bacterium, assembly GCA_963991335.1. Classification (GTDB taxonomy): domain Bacteria; phylum Bacteroidota; class Bacteroidia; order Flavobacteriales_D; family Sanyastnellaceae; genus UA16. The sequence continues at coordinate 11,222 of CAXDQP010000019.1, read as the reverse complement.
AGTGCTTCCGTGGCGTCGTCTGCAGGAATTTCACGCAAAGCTCTGCCTGCCAGAACTTGCGTCCGAATGGGACTCTCCTTCAGTTTCATGGCCGAAAGGCTTCCTACAACGGTCGCACCGCCCAGCACAAAGGTGTTTTCTTCGAGTTGGACCGCATGGCTCTCGGACGAACCGCAGGCCAAACTCCCTTCCCACGATTGAAATCCCAATGCTCTGATTTGCACCCGCTGAGGTCGGTGCGCTGCTTGCGAAATGCGACCGGACCAAATGCCATTGGCATCGGTTGCCCCAAAGGGCACTCCGTTCACTAAAAGTGAGGCGTTCGGAATGGATCCGTCCAGGCTGCTCACAGCGATCGTGCATTGTGCGCTTGCAAGCTGCGCACCCGACGAAAACATGACAAAAACAAAAAGCGAACGCGTGCACATGGCAGCCATGGTGCTCCACCGGCACGATGCTCTTGAATTTTTCATCAAGGCAAAAATAAAGATTTAATCTCACCTAAAAAAAGCCAAATTTTCCCCAAAATCTAGTCCTTTGGAGCCAAATGTGACACCGCAAATTGATGGGATTCGATGTCCGCTCGATCCATCCTTTGTTTCCGAAACTGACCCGCATGGTAAAGTGCGGCTTGGTTGGCATAGAAATCGCTGAATGGATTGCCCGACTGTCCCGTAGGCAAAACGCTTTCAGAATTACCAACATCTGCGAAATCCAAAGAAATGCGCATGGAAGGACCGGAGAACACTTCATAATCCACTTCTTTTTTCAACTTGAACTCGTACTTGTTCAAGGCATCTTTTGCCGCTGGCAAAGGAATGGCTCCTATGCTGAGCCAATCTCCAATGATTGGAACACTGGACATTGCATGCCGGTGCGTGACCTGATGCAATCGGTCATAACGCCAATCGGCAGAGTCCGCTCCCAGGGCCTCCTGAACGTCAACGCGCGCATTGCGAAGTGCCCCAGCCACGATCTCAGCAGCGCTTTCGACATTGGATGTTCGCACATCACCCCACCAAGGAGAAGCAGCATTTGCTAGCAGCCGCGGGAAGGTGTTTTCACTGACAATGGTCCTGTGAAACGCTTCAAACTTATCATCAGCCGTGCCATCGGTCGCCTGTTGCTCGAACTCATCTACCATCGCCCCTTCAATGGTCCGGTACATCCAGCGGTAATAGAGTGTAGGAGCAATCTGATGCCCAAGGTGACTGCCATCCCAATCCTCCATGAAGGGCTCCACCTGCTCTCCAGCTTCCTGAGCCATTGCCACCATCATTGCTGCATTTTTGGAGTAAACAAGTGAATGATGGTCGAGTTGAATCGCCTGCGCATCCGCTACTGTCCAATTCGATTTGGACGTTGAAAGTGCTTCGACAATTCCGGTTGCACGGGTGTTTCCAGAATAATAGTGTCCCGGATAACGCATTCCGTCTCGGGGTTCAGGCGCATTGTTCGCAGAGTAAACATAACCACTGGTAGGATTGACCGATTGCGGGTTCTGTTCAAACCCATGCCAACCCTGGATGTCATTTGAAGCCTCGCGGCCATCGATCAATGTTTTCGTATCCACATCAGGGGAACGTATCGGAAGCTTAGCGCTGGCCCACCAGGCAATATTGCCTGCCGAGTCACCGTACATCAGGTTCAGTCCCGGAGCATGAACCAGCGAGGCCGAATGTTGGAATTCGGTCATATTCGATGCTCGTGAGAAGCCATAAAATGCTTCATGCATCAAATTTTCGGGGTATTGTGTAAACGTCCACCACATGGCCACATCCTCTTCGATGAGCGGTCCATGATGGGTTTTGCGAAGTTCAAACTGCACCGGTTCGCCACCTGCCACGGCAATGGTTTCTGTGGTTGACTCGATCGGTAACCATTCCCCTTCGTGAAGGTAACGGTCACCATCAATGGTTTCTCGGTAGAGGTCAATATCATCGTTGACAAACATCGTTATGCCCCAAGCATGTTTGCGGGTATGCCCAATGGCAGGGAATGGCAATCCAGCCAGGTGATTGCCATAATATTCCACTTCAGGTGTCACGATGTGCGCTTCGTACCAGACCGAGGGAGAGGCATACGCCATGTGCGCATCGTTGCAAAAGAGCACGTGCCCGGAAGCCGTGCGCTCCCCACTGATCACCCAAGCGTTGGACCCCAACCATTGAGGCACGGGTCGAATCTCATCCAATCGCGCAGCCCGTGATGACAATCCGGAAGCATCTCGGAGTACCCGTGTCGAATCAACACTCATGGGAATTCGCGTGAAACCGTCTTGCCCCGTCGCGAGGTCATTCCAATAAACATGGCCGATGTTGTGCTTCATCCAGTCCAAAATCGGTTCGGTTTTCAAGTGAATCGCAAAAGAATACGCCATAAAACCTGTTGCGCAATAAACATCCTGCGTCGTGAATGGCCGCGGATCCTCTCCCAACAACTGGTATTCAAAAGGCCGTTTGTCCAACGCGATAAACGCATTGATGCCCGACAAATAGGCGCCCATTGCTTCCTGAATCTCAGCCGGCGCATCCGCCTCAAAGGCTGCTGCTGTGCGCACCGCTGCTTCGCGCATTCCCAGAGAACGCAGGTATTGGTCGTTTTCGACCATATCAGCACCCAGCAATTCCGACAACTCACCCGCACCTGCCCGTCGCAACAGATCCATCTGCCAAAGACGCTCCGAAGCATGAACATAACCCAATGCATGCATCGCATCGCGCTCATTTTCAGCATAAATATGCGGCACCGCCATGTCATCAAATATGACCTCTACCGGCGCCGTTATAGCAGCTGACTGCACGTCAAAACGGTAGTCGGTCACATTCAAGCGGGCATAGAAAAATGCCGTCAATCCCACAACTATCGCGACCATGGTCAAACCTAAAATCCATTTCTTCATTTCAAATCGTGCATTATCATTCGCTGCATGCGAATGATTGGGGAAGGTACATCGGGAGGGGGCTTCGATCGTCATGCATAATTTTTATCCATTGCTTTTTTCGATGCATCTTTGTGGAGCGCTTCACATCATTTTCTATGCAAAAACTTATCAGTGGCATCCAGCAAATCGGAATCGGTGTTCCCGATGTGCATAAGGCTTGGAGTTGGTACAGAAAAGCTTTTGGCATTGACGTAAGAATGTTTGAAGAAGCCGCTGAAGCGGCATTGATGACGCGGTATACCGGCAACGAAATACATGCGCGGCACGCAGTACTTGCGCTTCACATGGGCGGCGGAGCAGGCATGGAGATTTGGCAGTTTACAAGCCGAGAGCCTCAACCCGCCGCATTCGAGGGCAAGCTTGGAGATACGGGCATTTTCATTTGCAAAATCAAGTGCAAGGATGCCGATTTCATGCACGCAGAACATCTGCGCCGGGGCATTGAACCCCTCGGTCCGGTGCATGTGCGTAAAGACGGTCGAAAACACTACTACCTGAAGGACCCGCACGGCTATCCCTTTGAAATGGTGGAAAGTGACGAATGGTTCGGACCTGCTCCCTACGGGGGAGGTGTCGGGGGAGCTGTGATTGGCGTCTCAAACATCGAGAAGGCACTCCTCTTGTACCGCGACGTCTTGGGATACGACCACGTCGCGTCAGATGAGTCTGGAAGCATCGAAGCATGGAAACCAATTGCCGGTGGCACCGAGAACTACCGACGCGTCATTTTGCGTCGCTCTGCGCCCACAGCAGGACCGTTCAGTCAGATCCTGGGCGGTGGAGAAATCGAGCTTGTGGAAGCGCTGGACCGAAAGCCGCGAAACTTATTTGAAAACCGCTACTGGGGAGACCTTGGTTATATCCACATCTGCTGGGACATTCGGAACATGGAGGCTTTGGGCAAGGAATTGGAAGCGGCAGGCTTTCCGTTCACTGTCAATAGCGCCTCCTCCTTTGACATGGGAGAAGCCAGCGGGCAATTCACGTACGTAGAAGACCCCGACAGCACTTGGATTGAATTTGTGGAAACCCATAAGATCCCCATCAGTCAAAAAATGAACTGGTACCTCGATACACGAAAGCGCCCAGCAGGCAAAGCTCTTCCCAAGTGGATGCTCCGGATGCTTCGCTTCAATCGGGTGAAGGACTGATTGCTCAGCTTCTTTTACAATAACTGAACCAACCGACTCACGCCATCCACCCGAAGGAGGTACATGCCTTGTGGGAAATTTGACACGTCGAGCGTGATGTCAGTGCCTGTCGCTGATCGCCTCCACTCCTGCACACATTGGCCCGTTGCGCTGAATAATTGCACGTCCAGTGGTTCAGAGAGCACCTCATCAAAATGCACGTGTATTCGGTTTTTTGCTGGATTCGGATACATGCTCCAAATGCTCGTGGCAGCAACTTCTAGCGGCACGTCGTCCAACTCCGCAAGCATCCAACTGGAAGCGAAGTGATTGTCCATCCAAGGGGATATGCGAACCAACGCTTCCGCTCCGGCGACGGGCACTGGCCATGGCGCCTCGATACCATATCGCACAAAATCAACCACAATGCCAGCAGCGTCCTTGAGGAGAATGCGCTCCCCTTCGTTGGCCAATTGACCTGCATCCCATGCCACGACCTGCTCAAAGGATTCCTCGAAAAAGGAAACATCTTTCACGATCCAAACGGATTCTCCGGGCTCTACCCAAAGCGCATCGACACATGTCCAAGACACCGCGTCTTCCAATTGATAGCCTTGCAGATTAACTGGCTGATCTCCTTCGTTCTGGACCTTGATCCATTCGCGATTGGGATGCTCGATTCCCGCATAACCGAATTCGACGATGGCCACGTCCCGTTCCGTGATCGACCAGGGAATCGCCCACGGAAACGAAGCGCCGTAATTGCCTCCCAGCCCTCCCGCATCAACCGCTGGAGACCCCTCGAGCAACCCAAAATAAAAAGCATCGGGATAGGCAAATAACGGGTTGGCCATGGCTACATCATCAAATGACAAGGTGTCGGAATCGTAAATCGCTTCCACCACCCACGCGGTAGAAACAGAATCCTGAAACACAGGCGAATGGCTGCTGTTGGAGAAAATGCTACGCTGAGCGGTAACAGTGCCCCCTCCCATCCCCGGATTCTTTTCGTACACGCTAATCGCATATTGGTTGCCGTAAAAAGTGGTGTGATCAATCGATGCGGCGCCTAAGTCCTTCATTGCCACGCCCAAAGCGCATTGACTGATGGTCATATCACGAATGATGGCATCGGACCCTTGCCCTATGCTTACTCCCTTGTCGGTACAATGGTGGATCACGCCTCCCTCAATGAGAATATTATGCGAACCTTCTCCCAAATCAATGCCGTCGCTGTTGCTCCCTAGAAACGAATGAATGAGGGTGTTCCGGACGATTCCATTGTCCACTACATCATAATCGATGGCATCCGTATCCGGAGCGTCATTGCCCACAAACACACACGAGTCAATGAGTGCAGAACCGTGCCGAACATTGATCAAATCACCGGTAACGTCAGAGTGCAAACTGCAATTGATCAATTGAATATCACTGTATTCGGCATACACCGGATTGCTGAAATTCGCGGTCAGCGTGACGTGGTCAAGTGCGACGGTGGAAAACCAAGCCGAAACCGCCGCGCGGTCGTGAACCGGGTGATCGCCTTCCGATGCCCCCTCGATGACGGCATGACGGATGACATTGCTCTCCGACGAAGCATCAAACTGAATGTTTCCCCAAGGTGCTTCGCTGTTGGGATTGAGTCGAAATCCGACGGGTGCATCGGTCGTCCCTTCAGCGAGCAGCTGACCACGAACCAAGAGACGGGCATCGGTTGGAAACCAAATTTCCACGCCTGGTTCCAATGTGAGCGTAGCGCCAGCTTGGACCACACTCGTACCCGTAGCGAGGTACGGGGAACAATCGGCCGTGAGCGTTAAGTCCTCGGCAATCGTTTCCGGCAATGCACATTCCCCTGTGGCTTCGTATCGAGCGAAATAACCCGCATCACCAACCAATGAGAGCTGCAGTGGATTGTTGCTACTGAAAATGGCCTCGAGCGGAGCACTGGTGGAGAGCATCAAATCAAAGCTGATGTCCGAACTCGTGGAGGAGACTTGATGGATTTCTACCGCGATAACATTGGCACCTGGCAGGAAGCTGAGTTCTAATGGATGCGCAGTCCAATTGGACTCGGCGGCACCGGCAGCCGCGTCAATCGCAAAGGTCGTGGAGGCGATTTCACCCTCGGGCATGTTGTCCCGAAAAAGCTCTTGCCCATTCAAGTAAACAACCGCTCCATCGTCACGACGCAAATGAATGACGCCATTCACAGATTCCGCTAGATCAGCGTCCACATCGAATGCATGCCGGAAATACGTGGTGATGTGTTTGTTTTGATCATCATCACCAAATGACACTTCGGTCACCTCATCTCCATCTCCGTATCCGAGTTCTGCAGTCCCCGATGACCAGCCACTGGCATCAAAGTCCAAGGTGTACCATGCAGCCCCGAGGTCCTCGCCCGTGTCTTGGTACTGCCAATCTGCCCCTTCAGCAATGATGTCAAGCGCTCCTATTTCAGACCAGCCCACGAAATCAAATCCCGGCAATGGTTCGGCGGTTAAAATGAAGGGCATGCCATCAAAATATGGACCGACCCAAGGGCTGTCCGGCATTCGAAAATCATTCAGTCTGATATTCCCTGCTCCTGGAGGGGAATTATCCGTTTGCAGCGTAACGATTTCATTCAGATTGAATTCATCCGCCATGTCTTCCAGTAAAAAAGGCAATCGCTCGGAAGCAAACACCCGCAATTCGCTGATTTCATCCTCCCAGAAATCCACGCTCTCAATTCCATCTCCGTAGGAAGAAGTCGTGCCGCTCCAACGCTCTACATGGTAAGGCATTTCGGCCGCAATCCGCGACTCCCAGGCATCAATTATCCGATTCACCCGTTCCGGATGGAAAGAGGTATGCAAGTGATCGGCCATCCGCTGTGCGAAGTAATCTTCATAGATACTGTTTTGCAAAGCGTGACGAATCCAAGTGCGGGCGTAATCGTAGCTGTTGTTTTGAGGCTGAACGAATGCATTGATTGCATCATTGGTCGACCCTGAAAAACCGCGATCCAAATCGGTAAAGACATACTGCCATTTGCCGTATTCCTTCGGCTTCCACTGAATCACATTGTGGCCCCAGCTACTGTTACTCGCCCAGATCTCTGTGGACCAATAGTCCGCGAAATCCTCCATATCCACCACCTCTGCTACGGCATCAAAATTCCCTTGAATGTTCAAATCCGCACTGAACAAGGCATCCATTGCCCAAAAAGCGGAATCATTGCCTTCTTCTACCACGCCATAATCGGCGATCATGTCCAACGCATTGGGTTCTACTCCGTGATTTTCCGTCACAAATTCCTCATCAACGCGGGAACGAATGTTGTGAATGCCCATGTATTCGCCATTGACAAAAACGATGCTCGGTCGGTATCCTTGATGATCGACGTGGGTGTTTTCTTGCGGAAGGGACTGACTCAATCCGTCTCGCATCAGCGTTGAAGACCAATCCGATCCACTTGCCCGCAAAACAAAGTTGTCAAACGTGCTTCGGTCTCGGTCATGAAACAAAGGATAGTCCAATGTTCCGCTGCCGTATCCCCCTCGAAAGTAGATGCCGAGCATCTTTTGCGGCAGCACCCAGCTATTTTGTCCATTGACCTTGACGCCGGCCCGTTCATTGAAAACTGCTTCATTGTTGCCGTCGTTTTCAAAAAACTCCACATTGACAGGCCACTCCCATTCCGGCTTGAAATCTTGAACATAGATTCCGGTATCGGCGTCCCAGAAATGATCGGGGTCAGTAACCAATGAAAAGACCGGCAATGTTCGATCTGCCAATTCCGTATCCATGAAGTAAGAATGGGTCACGACCGGCCCCGGTATATGCCCCTCTTGAAAAACGCGGGCTCGAATGAATGCATCGCCCTCCACCTCCAACGGAAGCGTGTAGAGCGGATCGGACCACTCCGGTGATCGGCCATCCATCGTAAAACGAACTTCCCCTGCAATGGAGCTGAGCGCCACCTGAAAAGCTTGATTGTAAAAGCCTCCTTCTTCTGAAAAATGCGGAACAGCAAATGTGATGCCCTCGAATGCCTCTGCGTCATTGTTCGATGTGCCCGGAGTACCCGATGAAAACCACGACCATTGTGCCAATCCATCATTGCTCCTGCCGTAACTCACATCCGATTCTTGCGCCCCAAAAACCAAGGAATCCACCGCCACTAATTCGGGCGTAAAAAGAGCCAACTCCTCGCCTTCACTGCTCAATCGGTACGAACAATGCAGTTCATTTCCAGTCGTATTCGCTTCATCGCACCAAACCAAAAGAAATTCCTCTGCCTCCAATTGCACTCCATTTGGAATGGTCCACTTTGTCGCATCATTCCAGTTATCCGTCAAATGCCATCCCGAAAGATCAACAACTTCTGTACCCGCATTGAACAACTCGACCCAATCGCCCGTATTTTGGAAATCGGGATCTTCAAAAGCAAGGGAATTGGATGCCATAAATTCATTGATCACGACCTGGGAAACTGCGGCGTTCTGCACCCAAAACAAAAGCGCAAAAACCGAAAGCCATGGCGGCAAGGGATTATTGTTTGTTCTGGAGATGGACGCAATCAACATAGCCCCAAATTAAAGCTATTTTTTTTCCTTTTTTCAAATACATCAACAGCCAAGAAACGCTTCAAAAATTAAGCCTTGGACCCACGCTTGGGACGATTCCGTTCATTGTGCATGCGACGCCGTTCCGTCATGCGCTCCAGTGATTCTCCCCAGTCATTCAATGATTCAGGATTGGACGTTCCAAGGCTTGGTGGCCGTCGACTGTTGACGTTTTTTAAATCGCGTTTGCGCCCCATACTCCAAGGGACAACTGGAATCAAGAATTGTTCTTCTCTTTCTTCGACATGAATCGCTTCATACCCGAACACGCAATGAGGATTATTCAGATAAGCTGCCGAATCCGGCTCGAGCGCTTCCTGAGACTAAGGCATTGGGTTGCGGCTCGAAATACCGCTCCAAGCTTGTCCAACAATCACTTCCGATTGGACAATTTCAAAAGAGCCAATGCGACGCAATGAATCCGACCTCCCTCGCACCGGGGTTTCGTGAAGCATTACATGATACGCGTGATCTCCTGCTCGCTCCGCTCCATAATGCGAGCAGTTGCCAACTTGATAAAAATGAACGCTCAGCATCAGACCATTTTCATCATAAGAGCACGAAAGCAAGTAACTCCGATCGGTATTGCAAGAACCGGACACGTCAATGGCGAGCAAAACATTGATCCCCCCTTCGATAAACGTGAACTCAGCTAGCGACACGGAAGTCTCTGCCCAACCGTTGTATCCAACCCACTCTTGATGGCTCAAGCCAAGCTGCTCACAAACCAATTCAGCGACATCGATATGGTTATGGATTCCCTTTGCATCTCTGATTTCTAAGACTGCAGATCGTTCGAGTCTGTGCAAACGATAATCCACTCCTTTGACCGGTTTTGTTGCACGGTCTTTGCGCCAGAAACCTTCGGCGGGAGAAAGCGAGAACACTTCCAAAACAGGAAGTGACCGCTCCGAGTTGTCAATGTACCGCAGCGCAACCGAATCGGGTTGGGGCAGATCAAGCCAACACGATTCACCTGCCGCTAAATCCGGCACAAAAAGCGTAAGGCTATCGGGATTCCAGAGAATCCCTTTCAAAGGAAAGGTCTCTGGTTCCCCTGCAAACTTGTACTCTCCTGAAACCGCACCATACCATTCGTAGACACTGGCAAATTCCGGATTGATGATGCCTTCAAAGAACAGATTCATCTCGATCGAATCTTCTCCAATGGTGGCAAGGTATCGCTGGCTGCGTTCAAACTCCTCCTTCAATTGTACAGAGGCCTCCACCTGTGAAAACACAGCACGCGGAATCCAACAGCATCCCAACATGAGAATGCCAACTGTCCACTTGTAGGAGAAAGCAGCAGAATCTATCCAAGCACTGCGTTTACCAAAAATCATTGGAAAAATCATAGTAGAGGCCAGCGTTGTTCTGGCGCGAATAAGCATACCGGAAGTAGGCATGGCAACCGCAGCAGTCAGCAAGTGATTCTTCTTTGATTAAAAAATCAAGGAAGCCATCGCCATTGAAATCGCCCGACCACATCACGTGCAAAAACGTCTGGCTATACCCTTGATACAATGTATCCAATGGAGTCGCATCAATGAGCAGCAAAACTTCCAATTCATGACCGTCAGGGGATAAAGCAGATTCCAAGCTATACTTCCGATCGTCGGATTCGAAGACGACAGAAACGCCATGAGAAGGTTCGGGATAAGGGTGCTCCACCAAGGATGTTTTCGTCGGGTTTGATGCGCGGATAAACTCAGGCATCATTTGCTTCGAGACCAGCAATTGATCGTAAACATTAGGACCTATTGCTTCATAAAAAAATGCCGTCTCTCTGTAATCATCCGGCATATCACCCACGCGCTCTGCCGTGTATGAATAATGCGAAACGACCACTTCAACCGGATCGATGATCACATTGCTATCGCTCACTTGCATGCCGTACCAGAAATAATCACTGTGGTAAAAATTGGCTTGAAACGTGTTTGGTCTCAGCTCAGGCTCAAACGCTTCATGCGGTCGGGACCGAGGAAGGATGATGCAATCTTTGGATCCTTTCAGTTCCCATTCCGAGATGGGACGAATCACAGGGAGCAAATGCGCTGAAAAAGCAAAACCTGATTTACCCTCGTGGAATACAGCAACCCAAAATCCGGTGAGCCCGTCCAACACCTCTCGCTCGTTCACATCGGCTTCGCCAACGACTTGAGTGCCGCAGGGCACCAAAGCAAGCACATCGGAGTCGCCGGAAGGCGCAGCATGAAGCGGTAATCCCTCAGGCGCGACCACCCGCAATGTTTGGGATTGGGCTTGACTGTTGTGCGCGAACAATAAAAGTAAGAGGAAAGTGAAGCTGCGCATGACTTGTGGCAAATTTAATGCAATTGAAATGGCACGCTCATGGGGAACGCTCAATCTGGAATAAGTGAGTCGACAAAGTCCAACTTCAATCGCCTTGAACCACAACTCGTGCCCAACCGTCTTCAAATAACTGAATGTGCAGCTGACCCGGAATTGCCTGCTCAATCTCCCTGCCACTCAATTCCATTCGAATGATGCGCCTCCCGAGGTCCTGCGAAGACG
>CAXDQP010000018.1:0-15944 GCA_963991335.1 uncultured Flavobacteriales bacterium | reverse complement strand
TTTGAAACCACTATTTCATACACGTCGTCCGCAGTAGCCACAAAGAAAACGGGAAATTCCTCATCAATCAAGGCAATGGGACCATGCTTCATTTCTGCGGACGGATATCCCTCGGCATGGATGTAGCTGATTTCTTTCAATTTGAGCGCCCCCTCAAGAGCTACTGGGAAATTCACTCCGCGGCCGAGGTAAAGGGCATTCTCGCTGTGCTGAAATTTGACCGCTATTTCCTTGATGGCTCCGTCTTGTTTGAGCAGCTGTTCGACTTTTTCAGGAATGGAATTGAGTTCAACGAGGAGGCGACTGAAGCGCTTGCTCGAAAGGTTGCCATTGCGCTTGCCTACGTGCATCGCAATCAAAGTAAGCACGGTCAACTGGGCCGTGAAGGCTTTGGTAGATGCAACGCCAATTTCGGGTCCGGCGTGGGTGTATGCCCCGCTGTCTGTTTCCCGCGCAATGCTGGATCCCACTACATTGCAAATGCCGAAAACATGGGCCCCTTGTTCTTTCGCCAAACGAATGGCAGCTAGTGTATCGGCCGTTTCGCCTGATTGGGAGATGGCGATGACGACATCGTCAGAGCGGATGATGGGATTCCGGTACCGAAACTCTGAGGCGTACTCCACTTCAACGGGAATTCGGGCAAAATCTTCGAACAAGTATTCGGCTACCAAACCGGCATGCCAGCTCGTCCCACAAGCAATGATCAAGATGCGTTGCGCGCCTTCCCACCGACTCCAGTGTTGGTCGATGCCCGACAATTTGATTTCGTTTCGCTGGATGCTCATCCGGCCTCGGAACGAATCATGAATGGAATTGGGTTGCTCAAAGATTTCTTTGAGCATGAAATGGTCGAAGCCGCCCTTTTCGATGGCTTCGATTTGCAGCTCCAACTCATGTACTTCGGGCGTAATTGTGACATTCTCCAAGTTCCGGATAATCAATCCTTCTTCGCGATGCATGACTGCTACTTCTTCGTCGTCCAAGTAGATAACGTTTTGAGTGTATTCTATGATAGGAGTAGCGTCAGAAGCAACGAAGTATTCATTTTCGGTGCCAACACCGATAACCAAGGGACTCGACTTTCGTGCCGCCACGAGCAAATCAGGCATACTGGCGTCCATTACAACAATGGCATAAGCCCCTTCAACTTCGCGCAATGCGATTTGAACCGCTTCACAAAGCGTTGAATCGGTTCGGTTTTGAACCTCTTCGATCAAATGGATCAGCACTTCCGTGTCGGTATCACTGACAAAAGCATGACCGCTGGCTTCTAAACTTTTACGAAGTGCTTCGTAGTTTTCGATGATGCCATTGTGAATGATAGAGAGTCTTCCGAGCCGAGCACTGTGGGGGTGTGCATTGACATCGTTGGGTGGTCCATGGGTAGCCCACCGTGTGTGACCAATCCCACTGGATCCCGAAGTGTCAGCTCCGCCTACGAAATCAAGTAGGTCCTGGACCTTTCCTTTTTTCTTGAAAACCGTGAGTTCGTTGTTGTCTTGGTGCAAGGCGACGCCTGCGCTATCATAGCCGCGGTATTCGAGGCGTTGCAATCCTTTTATGATGATAGGAAACGCCTCCTTTTCACCGATGTATCCTACAATTCCACACATGGCCCCTAGAGATTTATGCTAACAAAAATACGAAACGAATTATTCGCTCCACGTTACAACAATGCGGGCTTGTCGATTAACACCCGTCGTATCCGTGAGGGATGTTTCCGCATCGGGCCCATTCAAACGCACTCCGGCCAATGAAATGCCACCACGCGACGCCACAATATACAGGTCATCGCTAGCGAGCGTTCCGTTCAGCATGCGCTGGAACGTCTGGGAAATATTGAATCGGTATGCCTGTTCGACGGGATCGTAATTGCCATTGATGTTCAATCCAATGGAGTTTTGATCTGGGGTTGAAATCGCTTCTCCATCTTCATTTTCGGTCAGAATGAAGAGATCGGCAGGAATGGGATAGCGCGCATCATTGTTTTCTGGAGCAACCGGCAAAAACAGTTCTGCTTTGTGCACGGCGCGGTCCTCGTCGCGTTGTTCATTCCATTCCACGAGTTCCGGAAAACGAATGCGCGTCTTTAGGCCGGCTCCAGAAAATACCCCCGTGATAACGTTGCCGGGAACGGAGGCAATCATAGGTTCATCCAAGGCTTGAAAAGGAGGGTACCAGTTGTGGGTAAACAGGTTGTTCCGTACGCAGAGCGTGCTGATATTAAATTCGAAAACCGTTGTGTCCGTTGTGTTGTGAAAGTGCAGGGTCATTTTACTAATCCCACTGCTGATGTCGATGCCCACTGCGCCAGAACCACCCATGTTGGGATCGGGCAACACCTTGATACCGGGGAAATATTCATTCCAAGATTGGTTTGAGTCGTACACATCGGCTCCAGCGTCCAATAGACGCTGTCCAAAATCATTGTTCAGGTAGATTCGGACTTGGGGTGCAAGCGTGTCATCGCCGAGGTAGAGGCTTTGGCCAGGATTGAGAACCGTTGGCTGCTGTGTTGCATCTACTAGCGCTTCTTCCACATGGGGGAAGGATTGGTTGGAATAGTAACTGGAGTCTGAGCTCAGTGTATCGGCCAATTCATAGACTTGAATGGCCTGTGGGCTGAGCACGCCGTAGGAGGCTCCGGTGTAGCGCAAGGAGAGATAAACGCTGTCGATGGTGGGTGCTTCGCCAAAGTCAAAATCCGGTTCAATGAGCCGTAACTGGGTGATGAACCCCGCGGAATGCATACCAAACTGTGGGTGTTCCATGTGTCCCAAAATGGCAGTGCTTAGTCCTCCAGCAGGCCCTCCGCCTGTCTCTAGGCTATCTTCTCGTACCGTTGCGAATTCCATGGCAATGGTATCCGTTTGGTAAAGAGTGAGCAAATCTTCCTGTGCGTAATCGAGCCCAACTTCTGTATCTGGTCGCTTACATCCTGCGAGGATGGCTATCCCTCCTATACTAGCCCAGACTGCCGCGTGCGTTCCGGCGATGAATTTCAACATGCCGCGAAGTTCAACAATTACGAGACAGCCTCAGCCTTTCCCTCCAAAATCGAATCGTAAAAATTGTTTATGTCGCCGACATAACCCTCTTCTCCATGGTAGTTGAGCATGGGAAGTCCGGTCGATTTCATCGCGTCCATCGTAGCATCACTGATGTTTTCAGACCCTACGATCAAACCATCCGCGTGCGCAATGGCTAAATTATTCAATGCGTCAAAAGTGGGGGTGCTAATGGGTTCCAATGACTCTTCACTCAGGCCATCAGCTTTCATTTTTTCCGCCATTCTCTTATCTAAGCTTCCCTCAAAGCCTTCGTCATAGATGCTGCAAATTACTTTGCTATCAGCGAAGTAAGGGTCTTTATTGAAAACCTGTTTTAAGTAGAGAGGCGCTAAGCTGGTCATCCAACCATTGCAATGAATGATGTCTGGGGCCCACCCCAGTTTTTTCACGGTTTCCAGAACGCCTCTAACGAAGAAGATACTTCTTTCATCATTGTCTTCAAACATCTTGTCTTTTGCATCGTGCAGGACGGCTTTGCGCTTGAAGTATTCCTCGTTATCGATGAAGTACACCTGCATTCGAGCCGTAGGGATGGATGCGACTTTGATGACGAGCGGGTGATCGGTATCGTCAACATTTAGGTTCATACCGGACAATCGAATTACCTCATGCAGTTGGTGTCGACGTTCGTTGATTTTTCCAAATCGTGGCGTGAAAACACGAATCTCTCTACCTTTTTCATGCACCCCTTGAGGCAAGTTCCTGCTGACTGAACTCATTTGGGTCGCTGGCAAAAATGGAACAATATGTTGCGAAATGTAGAGGATTCTTGCTTTCTCCATGAGGCCAGTAAATTAGTTCTTTCAGCAGACTCTCAAATATACGTATTTTCGCCGAATATTCCAAGTAAACAGGCGCTTTAAGCGATTTGATATGGTCATTATACACGGTAAAAGAGAACTTGACGATTTTCTTCAGCCTCATCGGTTGAAGGGCGAAAAAATTGGTTTCGTTCCAACCATGGGCGCGTTGCATGAGGGCCATGCTTCGCTTTTGCGACGGGCGAGGGCTGAATCAAAACAGGTGGTCTTGAGCATTTTTGTGAACCCGACGCAGTTCAATGACTCCTCAGACTATTCGAATTATCCCTCTACCATCGAACCGGACCTTGAGCTTGCTCGTTCTGAAGGAGTAGATGTCGTGTTCCTGCCCGAGGTGGAAAATATTTATGGAGAAAGTACGCGCGCTGAGATCTCGGATTACGGCTTGCTTACGCGCGTTTTTGAAGGTGAAAAACGATCGGGTCATTTTGATGGCGTAGTGACGGTAGTTCGCCGGCTTTTCAACATTGTGCAACCGCAGATGGCATTTTTCGGCGAGAAGGATTTGCAACAATTGGCCGTCATTCGGCATCTGACAAAGATGGAATTTCCTGCCATTCAGATCGTAGGGTGTCCGTTGATTCGCGATGCGGACGGCCTGGCATTGAGCAGTCGAAATATTCGCATTTCTGAGGAGGATCGAGGGCATGCTTTGAAGCTTCATGAAGCCTTACAGAGTGTAGCGCAGGCAGCGGAAACCGACAAGTCTATTGGAAACGTGGTGGAGGCAAACCGGAAGGTTTTGTCTGAGAATGAGCACATCCAATTGGAGTATTTTGATGCGGTAAACGCAGATAATTTTGAGGTGTTGGAGGGCAACGAATTGCCAAATGGGTCTTTTGCGATAGTGGCGGCTGTTGTCTCGGGAGTGCGCCTCATCGACAATTGCCGCCTGCGATGTTCGTAACGTCCGCCTTGGACTGGGCTGAAATTGACATTTTCTTCTGAAATTCGCACAAAACATTGCATCATGGGAGCCGTAGGACCAGGTCAAATTATTGTCATTGCACTGATTGTTTTGCTTCTTTTTGGAGGGAGGAAGATTCCAGAACTCATGAAGGGATTGGGCAAAGGCGTTAAGGAATTCAAGGATGCAACCAATCCTGATTCCGACAGCGACAAAGAAGACAAAGCGTAGGCAGCGTGCGGAAAATGAAGATTGCGTTGCTTTCGCTTGGAATAGCTTGGGCTACGCATTTTTTGGGCCAAGACTCTATCCCTGTCTCCCTTGCTGATTCTGCTCCTGTGGCAGATTCGGGATTGGATACGGCTCTTTTTGATCATGAGTTGGATTGGCTCGAATGGCTCAATGCTCATCACTGCTTTTCATCCGACACGCTGCTTCTGAACATTCGGGATTTTGCGGAGGATGAGGTACCCAAATTGGATACGGCAGAATTGAAACGTCGAATGGCTGTTTTGAATGCAGCTTCGCCGTTGGACTTGGGTTGGAACCCTGTAGCTCATTCGAGGATCCGGTTTTATGCGAGCAAAAGGCGAAAGCACCTCGGGACAATGTTGGGCAGGGCACCTGCATATTTCCCAATATTTGAGCAGGCTTTGGATCGACATGATTTGCCGATGGCATTGAAGTATCTGCCTGTAGTAGAAAGCGGATTGAATCCCACCGCGCGCTCCCATGCGGGGGCTCGAGGCCTCTGGCAATTCATGTATGCAACGGCCAAATACCAAGGATTACGGATTGATTCTTACATCGACGAACGACGAGATCCGTACCGCAGTTCTGAGGCAGCTTGCGTGTTTCTGTCCAAATTGTACAAAACCTAT
Source organism: uncultured Flavobacteriales bacterium (assembly GCA_963991335.1). GTDB lineage: Bacteria > Bacteroidota > Bacteroidia > Flavobacteriales_D > Sanyastnellaceae > UA16. The sequence goes on along the minus strand of CAXDQP010000018.1, from coordinate 10,261 downwards.
GGAGATTGGTACTTGGCATTGGCCGCTTACAATGCCGGACCCGGCAACGTTAACCGCGCCATTCGCCGGAGCGGGGGAAAGCGGAACTTCTGGGAAATCCGGTTTTATTTGCCGCGTGAAACACGCAATTATGTTCCTGCGTTCATGGCCGTGGTTTACCTTATGGAATATCACGCAGAGCATAACATTTACCCCATCGATATTCGCCCTCCCCACTCGCTTCTTGATACTGTGATGGTCAATGAAGTATTGCGATTCGATCAAATTGCTCAGGCGGTTGGAATCAAGGAATCGGACGTGGCACACCTCAATCCAATGTACCGTTTGGATGTGATTCCGGCGACCGTGGAACATTGGCCATTGGTGCTTCCATCGTCGAAAATCCCCGCCTTTTTGGCACTTCAGGACAGTGTGAGTAATTTCAAGCCTGAGTTGACTCCTGACATTGTGTTTGTGCCCGAGCCGATGACTTATCGGGTCAAAAGCGGTGATGTTTTGGGCAAGATTGCGGATCGATATGGCGTGAGCGTGCGGCAACTGCGCGAATGGAATGATCTGTCGGGATCGATGATTAAAATTGGTCAAAAACTCCTCATCCATGCCAATCCCAAAAGCTATTAAAACTCCATTGTTTCTCGCTTTGCTGGTGATTGGCGGTTGCGGAAGCCAGGAAGGGGCACGCTACGCGCTTCCTGGAAAAGTAGGCGCTTCAGGCGAAATCGTTGTCGTCTGCGAGAACTCGGTTTGGTCTGGAGCGGTTGGGGACACGTTGCGTTCAATTTTTGGCAAGCCTTTCCCGGTTCTTCCGCAGTACGAGCCTTGGTTTGATTTGGTCCATTTGACGCCCGAATCGTTTGATCGGTTTTGGAAGCCACACCGCAACATCATCGATTTGGAGTTGGCAGATCGTGTGGACACACAAGTTCCAAACGTTTCGATTTACCGTGAGAAATATGCGCGCAATCAGATATACATCGAGGGGGCCGCGCGCACTGCGGCGGGCCTGGCTTTGGGTTTGGCCGATCGTGGAGAGGAGATGCGAAGCATCTTGCACCGGACGGAAGTCGAACGGTTTGGGCGATTGATGGCGCTGGACGAAAATGAAGTGATCAAGTCCGAACTGGCGGAACGAATGCAACTCGAACTCACCTTGCCGAGGGATGCGCGTTGGGCAAAGAAAAACGATGAAATGGGTTGGATTGATCGGCAATTGACACGAATGAAAGGAGGGGACAACCACGACGTACAGCAAGGATTTGTGGTTTATCGGGAGCCTTATACGTCCGATCAGCAATTTTCAATGCAAGCGCGTTTGGACAAACGAAACGCCATCATGCGCGCGCACATTCCAGGCCCGACAAAAGGTTCGTACATGACTACTGAAATGCGGTACATCCCTTCCTATGAAGAAACCGTATTCAACGGACAATTTGCCTCTGAGTTGCGCGGTTTGTGGAGGATTGAAAACAACTACATGGGCGGTCCATTTTTAAGTTTGACCGTTTTGGATGAACGTTCGGGGGAATTGGTTACGGTCGAGGGCTATACCTATGCACCTTATTTCGATAAACGGGAATACATGCGTGAGGTGGAAGCCGTGGTGCGGTCCCTGCAATGGGCAGAACCGAAGAAACAGGAGGAATGAGAATCACATTGACCGGCATTGGAATTGCAACCGGGTTATTTTTCAGCTGCACTCCTGCAGAACCGGAATCGATGGTTTGGGAGTTTGAAAGCAGCATTCGTGCTCTTGAGGTAACGGGTGAGCAGGGAGTTTGGTGGGCGGGAGCGAATGGTTTGGTGGGCCATTCCTTGGATGGCGGCGCATCTTGGCAGGTGGACACCTTGCGTTTGAGTGACGGCAGCTTGCCGGCTTTTCGATCCATAGCAGTGACCAATGATGCCGCTTTTGTGCTGACCATTGCTTCGCCTGCCGTGTTGTTTCGCCGCGATTTGGATGGGGCCATTTGGGATTCCGTTTACGTGAACAACGATCCTGCTATTTTTTTTGATAGCATGGTGTTTTGGGATGATCAAGAAGGCTTGGCCATGGGAGACGCGACAGCAGAATGCCTCAGCGTGCTCATCACCCGTGACGGAGGACGGCAATGGAACCTTTTGGACTGTTCTGAATTGCCGGAAGTGGCCACGGCAGCATCGGGCCAAAAGGAAGCGGCTTTTGCCGCCTCCAATGGCAATTTGGTCGTCCAGAATGATGAGGTTTGGATGGCCTCAGGAGGGGCCGCTTCCCGCATATACCATTCTTCGGATCGTGGAAGGAATTGGGCCGTCGCCAATACGCCAATCATTCAAGGGGGTGCCATGACCGGAATGTTCAGTGTTGCTCGATGCCCTGATGAAGGAAATGTAGGAATGGCATGGGGAGGCAACTGGGATGAAATGGACGATAATTCAGCGAATAAAATCGTGTCAACCGACGGAGGCGTTCAGTGGGAATTATTAACCCCCAATGACGGTCCCGGTTACCGTTCAAGTGTTCAATTTGTTCCCAATTCCAAATGCCGAGGCGTATGGGCAGTTGGCATTCCGGGCGTGAGTCAATCGTGGGACGCAGGAGAAACCTGGACCACTGAGGCGGACTCCTCCTACTACACCGTGCGGTTTGATTCCAAGGGTGAAACCGCTTGGCTAGCAGGCCGAGGTCGTGTCAAGCGCATGCCGGTCACTCGACCATAAAACGCTGCGAAGCGCCCCGAACGCTCTCAAATACATACCAGCCTTTCGCCCACGTACTGACGTCGATTTTCAATGCAGTGGATGCATTGGCGTGGGATACATTGGCAATTTGCTGGCCCTTTGCATTGAAAATTTGGAAAGCGGAAATACCAGCGGTAGAGGAGATATTGAGCGTTTCGGATGTGGGGTTCGGCCAGAGGCTCAATCCAGTGGCTGCGGCTTCAGCAACATGTGCGGAAACGTCGCCTTTGGCAAAAGCATACTGTCCTTTTTTCAATTCGGAAACCCGGAACAATCCCGAACCGTTGGTGAGTGATCCGGGTTGCCATTCATACGCTGTGCACTCCTGCCAAGGCGCACTGGCGTCGGGTCTCCAAGCCAGAAATCCATTGGCTTCTGTGTCGCCGTACAATTCGTAATCGAGTCCTTCGGGGCTATTTCCATAATACTGGATGCGTGCGTCGAGCAAAGTGCCTTCTGGCCAGATGCCGTCAACAACCCAAAAGTGAGTAGTGCTGAGTTGGTCCACATACGGTTCAACAGGTCCTTGATCCGGTGCAGCCCAATGGTGTTCGATGCGCACCAAGGCCGAGTCGCCTTCGGGCATTGCATCGCACCCGACGCGCATTTCGACCCAAGGCAAATTTTGAATGCCTTCGGGTTCCGTGATGGTGTACATGAAATCCAGCCTTCCTTGGTTCAATTTTCCATTCGCATTGAGCGCGATGTATGCCGGTGCATCGATTCCGGGGTGTTCAACTGTGATTTCATCGAACTGTCCGTTGGCTGAAACCTGCGTATCGTATCGGTTCCAGTTTTCGTCCCAAACCGTCACATCCAGGGGCTCTGCCATGTGGTAATTTTCACACGCCCGAAGTTTTTGCTGTAAAAACAGAGTGGAAGCGTTGGAACCCGATTCGTGGGCGGAGGAGTCCAATACCCATGTGGAAAACCCGGGCTGCAAGACTTGAGCTTCGAACCAGGGGGTCATGTCCACACCGGTGATGTCCTCCAACGTTTGCTCAAAAATGGCAGCGTCCATGTGGCTGTCATAATGTTCAGCGATGACCGATTGCATGCTCGATCGGAACAGTTCGTCACCCAGATAAGCGCGCAGATTGTGCACGATCGAAGCGCCCTTGTAATAAGTATGCCGTCCATAAATCTCTTCATCCGGCATCGGGGAAAGCGGGTAAAAACCATTGTCTTGCAAGTGGCATTCTTCGAGTACAAACTGCTGGTTGTCCTTCACAACGTCAACAAACTCTTCGGGACCATCTTTCCACTCCACAAAGAGGTTGGAACTGTATTCGGCGGGACCTTCTTTCAACCACATGTGGTTGTGGATGGTAGGTGCCACCAAGTCACCCCACCAATGGTGACCCAGCTCGTGACTGAACAAATCTCCATTGGCTACAAGCCCTTCTCCAACCATGAATTGGGGGTAGGCAATGTTGGTTGGAATTTCCAGCGCACCATCCGTGGTCAAAACATAGCCTACACGCTCCCAAGCGTAGGGTCCCCACCAGTATTCCAGCGCGTCGATGGCATAACCCAACTCCTGGAATTTGTTCGCCATGGCATTGATTTGCTCAGGCTTTCCGGTGAGCCGTACAGGAATGTCACCGTAGTTCCCGGTGTGCACATAGTTGGAATCCACATAAGGCGCCACCGCAATCGCTGATTGGTGGGTAGTAATCGGATGGGCGAGTTCAAAACTGCGGGTCAGTGTATCGCCTCCGAGGAAGGTTTCGTCAATCAGGGTTCCCTGGCAGTGGGCGCGCCGTCCGCCGGCGCTTGTGACATGATAGGTGTATGCCGCGCGCTCGACGAAGTTGTCGAAGCAAGGATACCAGACTTTGCCGAAGTTTGGCGGGATTGTGGTGAGTCCGATGCCCAAATTGTAGATGTAATCGCTCACGAAATAAAACCCGCCCCAGTATGGATCTTGGTAAGGCGAACCTTGGTACCAAACATCAATTTCATAGGCTGTTCCTGTTTCCCAACCTGCCTCGGGCAGCGCAACGTGCAGTTGCGATTCGGTTTGCGTATGATCCGCATTCACACCGTTGATGCGAATACTATCCACCGCGAGCTCCACCAAATCGAACCAAAGATCTTGCGCTGTCGCATCGAGCACTTCCAATCCAATCGTAGCATGGGCGACAAGTTGCTGGTAGGTGTATGCTGTGACGTCCAGGTCGAGTTCGTAGGTACTGATGTTGAAGGAATCGCTTCGAGCGATGGAAGGCGCCATGTCGTAATTCATCATCCATCGCGGTTGTGGCGAGGGCTTCACGGCTTCACGTTCGGGTGAAAGTTGCCGGTAATGGTGGCATTGGACCGATTGAAAGACACGTGGTTTTCGAAAAGTTCGCTCGTCCTCTTGCGCTTGCGAGGTCAATCCAGTGAGCACAATGGAGAAGGAAAAGAGAAAAAATTGGCGAAAATGAAATGGCAGTTGCATGTTGGCAATTTACGCCAACGGACTACTTTCGCCGCATGAATGAATTGCAGATTGCCAGTGGCAAATACGTCGAGATCAGTTACATCTTGAGAGAAGACAGCCCAGAAGGGGAAGAACTTGAAATTTGCCCGGCTGATGAAGCGTTTGGCTTTATGGTTGGCGAAAGTCAGGTCCTGTTGGCACTGGAGAAGGCGCTCCTCGGCATGAAGAAGGGTGACTCATTCGCTTTTTGTTTGTCGGTGGAGGAAGCTTACGGAGAGGAGGACGAAGAGGCGTTTGTAGAGGTGCCTAAATCGGCATTTATCGTAGACGGAGAGCTCGATGAATCTGTTTTCGAGGAGGGTGAGGTTGTTCCGATGGAGACGGAGGATGGCGACGAAGTCATTGGTGTGGTGGCGGAGGTGCGATTGAATTCGGTTATTGTGGATTTCAACCATCCGTTCGCGGCGATGAACTTGCACTTCACGGGTGAGATCTTGAACGTTGCTGACGCGCCGCCGAAGCAGTCCTGAACGGGGACTATGAAAAGGCGGTGTATGCCGCTGATTCGGTACCTTTGAATCATGGAACGTACCGAAATCGAACAGTTAGGGGAGTTTGGATTGATTCGCCGGCTTACGCAAGAAATCAAACACCAGCAGTCCAGCACGCTTTTGGGTGTTGGAGATGACGCTGCAGTCATTGATTCCGGCGATAAACGAATGGTTTTGAGCACGGACATGCTGGTGGAGGGAGTACATTTTGATATGTCCTACGTGCCATTGAAGCATTTGGGCTACAAGGCGGTCTCGGTCAACCTCAGTGACATTTGCGCGATGAACGCCATTCCGACTCAGATTACGGTCTCTATTGCTGTGAGCAGTCGGTTTTCGGTGGAGGCACTGGATGAATTGTACGCGGGCATCCACAAGGCATGCGAAGTATATGGAGTGGATTTGGTAGGTGGCGATACGTCGTCTTCGCTGTCCGGACTGATGATCAGTGTCACAGCAGTTGGCCTTGTTTCGTCCGACCAGGCAGTGACGCGATCAGGAGCGAAGCCAGGGGATTTGTTGGTGGTATCCGGTGATTTGGGAAGCGCGTACATGGGGCTGCAGGTATTGGAGCGTGAAAAAGAAGTATTCAAATCCGCTCCGATGGCGCAACCGGACCTTTCAGATCACCAAGAATTATTGGAAAGGCAACTGAAACCCGAAGCACGCACCGATATCATTCGTGAGTTGAAGGATTTGGAGTTGAAGCCAACCTCCATGATTGATGTTTCGGACGGATTGGCATCGGAGACGTTTCATTTGTGCGCTGCTTCGGGCTGTGGGGTTCGCATCTATGAGGATAAATTGCCCATCAATTCCCACGCTTACGAGACGGCCAGGGCCTTCAATTTGGACCCAACACTCTGCATGCTCAGTGGAGGAGAAGACTACGAGTTGTTGTTTACCATTGACCAATCGGAATTTGAAAAGGTGCGGAACCTGCCCAAACTTTCCATCATTGGCCACATGGTGGAGGATACATCTGAAAAAACACTGGTGACGAAAAATGGTGTCGAAGCTCCATTGAAAGCGCAGGGGTGGGATGGAGTGAAGCAATCACGCGAAAGCGAATCCAACTGACACCTAATGTGCGGAATTACGGGCGTATTCGGTATTCCTAGCCAGTCGGCCAACGAATCTGCGGCAGCGGCGCTTGAAAGAATGACGGCGCATATTGCTCACCGTGGTCCGGATGCGAGTGGGTTGTGGACATCCGATGCGGAAGTGATGCTGGGGCATCGCCGATTGAGCATCATCGACACCCAAGAGCACTCCAATCAGCCTTTTATTCACGCACCCACCGGAGATGTTATTGTATTCAACGGAGAAGTATACAATTACCGTGAATTGCGGGAGGAGTTGAAGGGGGGATTCAGGTTCCAAACCGAGTCCGACACCGAGGTTGTGCTTGCCGCTCTGCAAGCTTGGGGGACTGCAGCATTGCATCGCTTCAACGGCATGTTTGCATTTGCCTTCTGGTCCAAAGAAAAGCGGTAACTCTTGTTGGCGCGCGACCGAATGGGCATCAAACCACTTTATTTTGCTGAGACGCCGTCAGGATTGATTTTTTCGAGCGAGGTGCGCAGCTTGCTTGCTTCGGGCTGGATCGATAAGCGTCACGATCCAATTGCATTGGCCGACTACCTTCGGTACCAAACGGTGCATGCACCGCGAACCATTATTCAGGGGGTTTCCATGCTGCCTGCAGGCCATTGGATGCGCTTGCAAGGGGAAGAAACCACCGTGTCCGCATGGTGGGATTTGGCTTCTGAAGCCGCGAGGATTGACCGTGAATTGCCGCGCCCCGAGCGATTGAAACGCATTCGCAGCGCCATGGAGAACGCGGTGGATTTGAGGATGCGTTCGGATGTTCCTCTGGGCGCTTTCTTATCCGGAGGGATTGACTCGAGTGCCATTGTAGGGCTCATGAAGTCTGCAAGCGACCAACAGATTTCAACCTTCAGTGTTACGTTTGACGAAGGAGAATTTGACGAGAGCACTTGGTCCCGTATGGTGGCCAAACGCTTTGAGACCGACCACCATGAAATCCGGTTGGAGAGTGAAGACTTCCTGCACCAAGTGCCTGAAGCCCTTGCGGCGATGGACCACCCTTCAGGCGATGGACCCAATACGTACGTGGTCAGCGCCGCGACGAAAAAAGAAGGAATCACGGTTGCGCTGAGTGGATTGGGAGGGGATGAAAGTTTCGCGGGCTATCCGGTTTTCAAACGGTCGCAACAGCTGCTGGAAAAGCGCTGGTTGGCCTCTTGGCCAAGGGGTTTGCGAAAGGCGGTGGGAGCGGTTTACTCCGCGGGTAAAAAGGACGCGACATCACGAAAGATGGCCGCTCTCCTCGGTGGAGATTATTTTGATTTGGAGCACACTTATCCGCTGTCACGTCAAATTTTCTTGGAATCGGACCTCAGAAGGTTGGCACCGCAAGCAGCCCAAATGCCCAACGAAGTTTACCAGTGGTTGAGTCAAAAGATTGCACCGGAAAGCAATGGGTTTGCACTGCCGTTTTTATCCAAAGTGAGTTTAGCGGAAATGGGCACGTACATGAACCATACGCTGCTCAGGGATACAGACCAAATGTCGATGGCGCATGCATTGGAGGTGCGGGTCCCGTTTCTGGATCACCACCTGGTGCTGGAAGCAATGGCCACGCCGGATGATCAGAAGTGGCCGCACACCCCAAAGCAACTGCTTACAGATGCAATTCCTGATTTGCTGCCTGACGAAGTCATTCACCGACCTAAAATGGGCTTTGTTTTGCCTTGGGAGCAATGGATGAAGCGCGATTTAAAGGCGACTTGCGAAGGAGGGTTGGCGTATTTGTCGGGCATTGATGGCATCTCCAAACGAGAAATTGATCGCATCTGGATGGCATTCCTCAAGGGGGATGCGCGGTGGACCTTTTCGAGGCTTTGGACCTTGGTCGTTTTGGGCCATTGGATGAAAGAAAACGCAATCCAGTGAGACGCCTTCGGATCGTCATATCGGCCGACTGGTTTCCTCCCGCATACCGCGCAGGAGGTCCCATCCGCAGTGCCTTCAACCTGTGCGCACTGCTCGCGAAGCACCATGATGTTTGGGTAGTAACCGGTGCCTATGACTTGGGAGAAGCAGAAGCATTGGACGTCAAGCGAGACGCCTGGAATGAGGTGAAAGTCGGCGACGCTTCAATCCAGGTTCGTTACTGCAGCAAAGGGACTTTGGATCGCCGCACTTGGGCAAGGATATTGGACGAAATCAAACCGGAAGTTCTTCATCTCAACAGCATGTTTTCGAAAGTGCATGCTCTCATTCCGCTTCGATTGACACGGAAGCGAGCAGGCATGCGGGTGGTGTTGGCGCCGCGGGGTATGCTGGGGAGCGCTGCCTTGAGCATCAAACCACTGAAAAAACGGGTGTTTTTGAGTGTTGCGCGGATGCTCGACCTTTTTAAGGGAGTCACATGGCACGCATCGACCTCGAATGAATCGAAGGAAGTTCAAATGCATTTTCATCCGGCACATGTTCGAATAGCCCAAAACCTTCCGACATCACTGCCACCCACGAACCCTGCGCGCCCAACGGATCGTTGGAGAATTGTTGTGATTGGACGCATTCATCGTGTGAAGAACCTTGATTTTGGTTTGCGTGCTCTGCTCCGCGCAAACGCTTCTCGGCCGGTGGAATTGGACTTCATAGGCCCGGTAGAAGACGAATTGTACCAGCGGGAACTGCAAGCCATGGCAGAGGCACAAAAGGCGGTTAAGGTTCGATTTCTCGGAGGAATGCCCCCGTCGGCATTGCCGTCTCATTTCGAAGCTGCTCATTTTTTACTGTCGGCGACGACGCAAGAAAACTTTGGCCATTCCATTGTCGAATCCTGGGCCCACGGCTGTCCCGTATTGATCAGTGATCGGACACCTTGGAGGCAACTGGAGGAAAAGGGAATCGGTTGGGATTGGCCATTGGAAGAAGACGCGTGGCAATTGGGCCTGTCCAAAGCGATGGCATTGGATGCGGCAAGTTGGGCCTTCATGTCGGAACGGGCACGGGATTTTTTCAAAACCCATGTGCACAATGACGCGGCAGAAAAGGCTAACTTGGAGTTGTTTCAGCCATGAACCGCATCCAACAATTATTCGGCATTCAACACCCCATCATCCAGGCGGGAATGATCTGGTGCAGTGGATGGGAATTGGCAAGTGCGGTGTCGAATGCAGGCGGTTTGGGCATCATTGGTGCAGGCTCCATGTATCCGGAAGTGTTGCGGGATCAGATTGAGAAATGCCAAGCTGCCACCGATCGTCCTTTTGCAGTGAATGTTCCGCGTTTGTACCCTTCGATTGAAGAGCATATGGCGACAATCGTCGAGCTGAAAGTGCCCATCGTATTCACGAGCGCGGGCAACCCGAAGGCTTGGACACAGCACCTCAAATCACACGGCATCAAGGTCATTCATGTGGTGAGCAGTGTGAAGTTTGGGCAGCAGGCGCAGGCGGCTGGAGTGGAAGCTGGGGATGCAGAAGGCTTTGAAGCTGTCGGGCAATACGGCCGAGAAGAGCCCACCACC
>CAXDQP010000017.1:0-16185 GCA_963991335.1 uncultured Flavobacteriales bacterium | reverse complement strand
GCTCGACGGCAGCTGCTTATTTGTATATGAGACAGCGAAACAATGGCCGCAGCCAATGCCGCAAAGGCCAATCCTTTCAGGCCCGTTGGCAAGAACTGGAGCAACCATGGATATGCCTTGTCGGCTTGGGCAGTAGACGGCATGTTCAATTGGCCTGCTTCGCCCAATCCAGCCATGATCGCCGGATCATTGATCATGACATAGGCTGCGATGCCCGGAATTACAACAATGAGCGGAAGAATCAGTTTGAGAATCGCTGCGAATAAAATACCGTTTTGCGCCTCCTTGAGCGATTTGGCTGCCAACGTCCGTTGGATGATGTACTGGTTGAAACCCCAGTAGTAAACATTCGCCACCCACATGCCACCGATGAGTACACCGATGCCCGGCAGGCTCTTGTACTCGGGATGAGATTTGTCCAAAATCATCGCAAACTTGTCCGGTGCTGCGACATAAATGGTTTCAAAACCCGCCCACATGCCTTGGCCTCCTGAGACCGTGTCCATTGCCAGATACTTTTTTACCATCCCACCGAGAATCAAGAAAACCACCTGAATCACATCCGTCCAAGACACAGCGGAAAGTCCCCCATACAGCGAATATGCAACTGCAAACAAGGCCAATCCAAGCACACCATATGCCATGGGTATTCCCATAATGGTTTCCAGGGCCAGCGATCCGAGGTAAAGGACAGATGCCAGATTCACAAAAACATAGAGCGCAATCCAGAACACCGCCAAAATGGTCTTGAGTTGGGTTGAATAACGCTTCTCCACAAACTCGGGAATCGTGTACAAGCCCTTCTCAATGAAAATAGGGAGAAAGAATTTCCCAACGATGAGTAAAGTGAGCGCCGCCATCCATTCGTACGAAGCGATGGCCAATCCCAAACTGAATCCAGAGCCCGACATACCAATGAATTGCTCCGCCGAAATGTTCGCGGCAATCAAAGACGCGCCAATGGCCCACCAAGGCAACGATTTACTGGCTAGAAAGTAGTCTTCAGCACTTTTTTCCTTGCCTTCTTTGTTGCGGGAAACCCAGAGGCCTACGCCCAGAATAAGCGCAGCATAGACAAAGAAAATGACATAATCCGTAAGGGCGAATGTGGCGTTCATTGAACGAGGAGATGAAAGTTGAAGATCTTGCAACTAAAAAGCCGGAGTCATTGCGCGGCATTGTGCTTTGCAAATTACTTGCAATCCGGACACGGTCAAGTCAGAAAAAGGCCAATTTAGTTGGTTTTATCCACGGTTTCTGAACCGCATTTTCAGGCAAAAATCCCTTGCTTCTTGCACAGAACAAGGGCCGAGTGAAACACGGGCCGAACGGGAGTCGAATCCATTTCGAAGTCTTCTAGATAGTTTGTGCTCGCCAAATCGTCTACTCAGTTCGCGCTGCGCAAAATCTTTTCCATTTTTCGCCCTTTTGCCAATTCATCAATCAGTTTTTCCAAGCGCCGACATTGCTTATAGACATCAAATTTTTCCTCAATATCTTCAATTCGATAACCACAGACGACCCCCTTTAATCAAATGTGCATTTGGGTTTATCTGCGCTTTTTGGAAAAATGTTCTGAACGTTACCCCCTGTTCCATGAGCATCTGAACTTCACTCACATCAAAACCTGTAAACCACTCTATGACCTGATCAAGCTCTTGTTTTGATTTCCCATTTCTTTCCAATCTGTTGAGGTACAATGGATAGATTGAGGCGAAAATCATCTTCGCAATTTCTTCTTCTTTCTCTGAGGTAACTTGCGTAAGAGCCAAATTAAAAAAACCCCACGAATTGTGAGGATTTTTTGAAGTGGGCAATACTGGATTCGAACCAGTGACCTCTACAATGTCAATGTAGCGCTCTAACCAACTGAGCTAAATGCCCTTTAGCATGCGCTCTGCACCGAAGACGGCAACACGAGCGGACCGCGAAGATACAAAAATCTCGTACTTGGCAACGATACGATTCGTGAATGTCTGTAGGTCGTATCTTCGCCCTCATTCTCAAGCCGAACCTGCGCCCTTGGTACTGCCTATCGTCCGATTCAATCGCAAGCCTTCTGATTTCAGCAATACTTTGAAAGTACGCGTCGACGCGTACTTCAAGGAAAACGGACTGTCGCGGCAGGGCGATTGGCGCATGTATGCCAAAACCGTGCTCATGCTCGGATTGTTTTTCACCCCTTGGGCTTTCATTGCCTTTGGAGGAACCGGAGGAGGCTGGCAATTTTGGGTAGCGGAAATTGTCATGGGCTTTGGATTGGCTGGGATTGGATTGAACGTCATGCACGATGCCAATCACGGATCCTTTAGCAAGCACAAATGGGTGAATCAAACCGTGAGCTACGTGCTCGATTTGGTCGGCGGAAGCTCAGCACTATGGCGCATCCAGCACAATGTCTTGCACCATTCATTCACCAACATTGAAGGGTTAGACGAAGACATCGATACGCCCGGCATCCTGCGCTTTACGCCCAATCGACCACTGAAGAAGATTCACAAGCTGCAATTCATCTACGCTTGGGGCTTTTATAGCATCATGACCTTGTTTTGGATGACCGCCAAAGACTGGCTCGCGCTGGCGCGATACCGCAAGAAAGGGTTGGTGAAGTCCTCGGGCAATTCAGTTGGTCAATTGACCCGCGACTTGATCATTTCAAAATTGCTGTATTTCGGCTACATCATGGTTTTGCCTGCACTTTTCAGTGGCCTGCCGTTCTGGAAGATCATCGTGGGTTGGATGGTCATGCATGCCGTAACTGGACTCATCTTGGCTTCGATCTTCCAGCCTGCCCACGTGTTGGAAGATTTGCAATTTGCTCAAGGGGAGAAAGGTACAAGCATGGAAGACGACAACCTCTCGCACCAGCTTAAATCCACCGCTAATTTTGGCACACGATCGCGCCTGTTCACATGGATGTGTGGTGGTTTGAATCATCAAATTGAGCACCACTTGTTTCCGCAAGTATGCCACATTCACTTCAGCGATTTGGCGCCTATCGTGCGCAAAACGGCCGAAGAGTTTGGGCTTCCCTATCGCTCATCCACCACGTTTGCGGGCGCACTCGCCTTGCATACCAAGATGCTTTGGAAGCTCGGACGAGAAGAGCAATGGGCGTAACCCCCCTCATACTTTTCGGTTTTAAGGCTTAGGGTTTTTCAAGTAATTCGCTTAATTTGAGTGAATTATAAGCCCTCACGCCATGCATTTTCCATCCTTTTGCTCCCGCGGAGTCCTCTTCCTCGCGGCATCTGTTGTTTTTTCGTTCAACCTCGTTGCGCAATTGAGCCAAACGGGAACCCCCTCTCATTGGGGAGCAGTCACTGGTGCTTCCATCAATTGGCTGGAATTTGATGCGCTTGATTTGACCACGCTGCGAGCCGAGGACGAGGCGACGGCTCAATTCAAGGATGCGCCTTGGCGATTTGGAATTGAACATCCCGTTGCTTGGAACACTTCGAACAGTGGTGCATGGTCCGAGGAGGCTGGGTTTGATGTTTGGAGGCTCGGGGTGCGAGCGGAATTGGCCACGAACTGGAGCTTTTACCTTTCCGAATTCGACATTCCGAAGGGAGGAGAATTGTATGTCTGGAACGCGGATCGCACAGACTTTATAGGGGCATTCACCCACCTCAACCACAAAGAATGGGGCGGATTGGCGATTGGACTTTTGGAAGGAGAAGGAGTCGTGTTGGAATACCGGCAGCCCCAAAATGTGAGCATTGCGCCAAGCTTGCAGGTTGCGCAAGTCGTTCAGGGCTATCGCTCTTTATTGACACGCGCCGAAGCTTTGAATTCCAAAAGTGTGAGCGAGGGGCCTTTTGGAAACAGCGGCGCCTGCAATATTAATGTCAATTGTCCTGAAGGCGCGGACTGGCAGGTGGAAAAAAAGGCCGTAGCCATCATAGTCAATGGGGGATTTGCCGCTTGCACCGGATCATTAGTGAACAACACTTCGAATGACGGGACGCCCTATTTCTTAACAGCCAACCACTGTTTGGGCAATCCGAACACCTGGACATATTACTTCAATCATGAAAGCAGCACCTGTGCAGGAACCACCGGACCGACCAACATGAGCATTTCAGGCGGGACGCTCTTGATGTCGGACGGAGGGTCCGATGTCGCACTGATTGAGCTGAGCAGCACCCCTCCCTCCAGTTGGAATGTCGAGTATGCCGGATGGGATGCCTCCGGAGCGAATCCCGAAAACGCGACCGGGATTCACCATCCTTCCGGAGACCTCAAAAAGATTTGTTTCGAAGAAGACAGTCCGTACACATCCTCTACAGGGGGAGCTCAGGTCTGGTGGATCGATGCGTGGGAGGCGGGCGTGACCGAACCCGGTTCGTCAGGATCTCCCTTGTTTGACCAGAATCACCGAATCATTGGCCAGCTGTACGGCGGCGCTGCGGCTTGTTCCGGATCCGTGAATAACGGCGCGTATGATTTCTACGGCCGATTTGACGTGAGTTGGGGTTTGGGCGTGAGCGATTACCTGGATCCGCAGAATACGGGGACACTCACCCTCGACGGATATCCCTCGGGATACAACGCCGATTTGGGATGCACCGATTCCTCGGCCTGCAACTACGATCCAGAAGCCATCACGGATGACGGCAGTTGCCAAGAATTGGATGCCTGTGGCATTTGCGGCGGAAGCGGTGATACGTGCTCGGGATGCACGGACTCTTCGGCCTGCAACTTCGATCCAACGGCGTTGGTCGATGATGGCTCATGCCTCTTGGCTGGAACATCCGTCACCATGACCGTCCTAACTGACAACTATCCAGCTGAAACCACTTGGACTGTTGTCGATGCCAACGGCGAAACAGTGATGTCGGGCGGTCCGTACAGCTCCAATGCGACAACCTACACCAGCGAGACTTGCCTCGCAGATGGATGCTACACTTTGACCGTTTTCGATAGTTACGGAGATGGTTTGTGCTGCGTTTACGGCGAAGGAAGTTATTCCCTCTCCGACACGTCCGGATTCGTCTACGCCTCAGGGGCAAGTTTTGACGATCAAGACCTCACCGATTTCTGCCTTGAAACGGTCGGAGATGTTGAAGGGTGCACGGACAACACGGCGTGCAACTACAATCCAACGGCCACACTCGACGACGGATCGTGCGCAGAGCTCGACGCTTGCGGAGTTTGTGGAGGTGCGGGAACGGATACGGATGGCGATGGAATCGCGGACTGCAACGAAATAGCGGGATGCACCGATACCGCCGGCTGCAACTACCTCGCAGAGGCCACGGATTCGGCTGATTGCACGTATCCCGAGGCAGGCTTCGATTGCAACGGAGAGCCCATCAGCTGTGCTGAAGATCTCAACGCAAATGGAATGGTCGAAGTGAGTGATGTCCTAATTTTACTGGCCGATTTCGGTTGCGACAACGAATGCTCGGTCGCGGACATCAACGGCGACGGCATGGTCAGCGTTGCCGATATTCTGTTATTGCTTGCGTCGTTTGGGGAGGAGTGTTAGAGGCAATTCGCCATCAACAATGCAAGCTTGGAATGGTTGAGCGACCCGTGCTGAGCATTTCAACTGAGGTCTCCACGCGGAGGATTGATCGCTGATGGCAGGTTACGTATTGTTTCAAATTGGCTTGAACGGGGCGTCGTTCGTTAAAGCCTGCATCCTGCTAAACCCTTCTCACCAGATAGAATGAGGTTCACCAAGGAATTGCCTTTGAAATAGCCCCTGCTCCGCCCTTTAAGCCCAGGATAACCATTGATTTAAGCTTTCATTCGAACGGAGATGAAAACGTATTCCAGACCAAATAGGAATTATTCAAACCACAAATAGCCCGACCTGGGCCGAGCTATTTTTATGGTAAATCCTTTCTTTCTAAGCCCCTTACTTCGCAGCGAGCGGCATCAATTCGGTTTCGCGCCGTCGTTTGATCATGAAGCCTCCGAAGAGCCCTCCACCAATTAACAAAAACAATACGCCACTATCGATTGGAGTGCAGCTCATGTCGCAACCTCCAGTGCCTGAATAGGCTGGATCATATGTAGGGCATGGAGATGCATAGCTGTTGCAAGCTTTATACACTGCGCAGCATGGAGATCCCATGTCACCGGGTTGCCATCCTGGATCACAATCATTTGCATTAGTGGAAGGAGTATACCCCCCCCAGCAGGATTGACCCATCATTGTCTGGCTTGCCAAGAAAGTCCCAAGCAATACGATTAGTAATGACAAATTTTTCATTTCTTCAACAGTTTCTTTAATCTAATCACTCACAGTTTGCCCCGAATTGTGGCAAGAACATCAGCAGGTCTAAAGTCGTCATGGCCCCGTCGCAGTCACAGTCCGTCTCTGGGAAAGTACCCTCAAAGTTATCAACAGGTTGTATGCCCACTAACAGAATCAAAAGGTCCGTGATATCGCGCTCTCCATTCAAATTGAAATCACCCATGCAGACCTCTTGGATGGATACATTGGAATGCACCTCACACTGAGAGAAAGGGTCAATTGCTTCCACATCATAATCGCCTGTTTCCAAACCTGTGGCACATCCAGAGCCTGTAAGCTCCCCTCCAATTTGCTCCCAGTTGACATCCCACAACGCCGCATTCTCACCATTGAAATGTAGAATTCCACCTTCGCAATGGCTCGCTGTAGCCTCAAAAATTGGTGCTGTTAAGACCGTGATAACGAATCGATCCGTGTAGGTCGTTGTAGGCTCCAATTCAACGACCAGAGGTTCGCCACCGAGACCGGCCTTCTCTCCTGTTTCCAAGTCTTCAAAGACCGCACAAAAACCATCCGGCAATGAAGTCTCTTCCTGTAATTCAATAATGACTGTGCCTTCCTGACCACTTCTTACCGCGAAAGGAATTGTTTCAACATCAGAGATCATACCAAGGCTATTGATGTGAAGCTCATGTCCGTTCTCTAGTGTAGTAAATATTTGCGGATTTCTCCAGTTTCCAGAGCCTTTGTGCGTGGCATCGAAATCCCACTCCCAGCCCGTTGTGCTTTCCTCGTGGAATTGGAGATAAGTAGATCCAAACTTCCCGTCCGGCTGTGAAACATTAATCCCAACAAAGGCTTCTTCAAGCGGATCAAATTCACGGACGAAACTGTTTGTTCCTGCGGTGAGTTGTGTCGTGTTGAAATCAACCGCAACATTGTCTGCACTTACTTGCGCCCAGAAAGATTGGCCAATATCGATTGAACCGGTATTCGAAACCTCAAAATTATCCGTTGAATTGTTGTAACGATACACCTGAGAGAAGTTCGTATTCTCACTGATTAATGTTGCAATGTCAATCGGCGATGGGAATGGGTTGGTCAAAACATGCCAACCTCCACCAAGGTTTGAAGCGCTGGCCATCGTCAGCGGGGTCGTTTGCACATCGCCCGCATTGTACCCACCTGAAGCAGTTAAAGTAGGGCTGTCACCACCGCCCGTTAGAACGACGTATCCCTTGTTAATTGTCTCAAGTGCATCTGTCGACGTGAGCGTTGACCAAGAACTTGCTACGTACCCGCCTGCAGATGAAACCGCTTGCTCATCCCACTCAAAAACTAAATTAAATGCCCCGAAATCATCGGACCAATCCGCAACCGTTTGGCCCGTTACGTAATTTCCAACGTACAACCAGTTGTTGCCCTCAACCGAAGGAATATACCGCTCAAACGTGATGTTACCAATGACATCCGATCCTGCACCGGAGTCGTCGAGGGTCGAGATACGCGCCGTTCCGGTGGCATCTGAATTCATTGTAAAGGTCGACCCGTCGGCCGTTCCATCGGCATCCACCGTGCCGTCCGTGGGGTCGAATTCTCCCCCTGGGGTGATGTCAACGTCGGCATCAAAAATAACATCAGCCGTTCCTGTACTCGCATCACGAGTGTTCGAAACGGTCAATTTGTCTGCGGTGATTTTGTTGCCATCAAATGTTTGAACAACGTTCCCGTCAAAATCAACGTTTCCGAATTCGGAAGCCGTGGTATGCAGATCGAAATCTCCTCCACAACTAATGTTTCCTTCGCCTCCTGAAATTGTCAAGGCGTTTGATGAACTTTCACCAAGCGTTAGATTGCCTTTGACGTCAAGTGTTCCTTTGCCCTCAACTGAAGGCAACGTAAGAGACACTGACTGGCTTGCAACTCCACCGATGGTGCAATTGCCGTTTACAATGATATCCCCAGTCATTAACGACATGTCCATCGCTCCTGAAGCACCTGTCACCGTCAATGCTGATGTCACCGTGAGGTCGCCTGACATGGTTCCCATGTTCAATGAGCCTGAACCGTTAACGGTAAGGTTTCCTGCGCACGTATAGTTGTCCGAGCTACTGCCAAACGACAAGCTTGCACCCGTTGCAACTTCAACGTGGGTTGGCACGCCTTTCGTAGATGCGGAAATTTCGTTAGCCGTCCACTCTGTGCTTACCGTGTAAGAGTCATTGTATTTCAGTGTTGATGCCCCACCATAAAATGGCGCATATATTACGACTGCACCACCGTCCAAGGAGAGAGTGCCCGTTACGGTCGTTTCTGTGTTCGGCTCGGCCCCAATATCACCTGAGCCGAAATCCACAACTGCACCGGATGGAATTTGCACGTCATTCAAAGTGATTACGCTTGTACCGTCGCACGTCGACTGACCGCTGTCGTTATCTGCTGCTGTTGAGTTGAAAATAACCGTGCTTGATTCCGCATGCACGGTGCCAACATTGTTCAGGTAATCCGTGATTGTGAGGGTATTCGAACCTAACCACAACGTTGAGCCAGTCCCAACGCTCACCACGCCAAAAACGCGGTTATCAAGATCCAAATCCATTTTCGCATCAATAATGAAAATCGACGAGCTGTCTGGCGGGACTGATCCACCGTTCCAGGCGGCGCCATCGTTGAAATTCCAAGTGACACCGAGAGGGGATTGGTTTGTGACATACGTAACTCCCGGTTGGGCGGCAGCCGTGTTCGTCAAAGCGAAAAGAAAAAGGCTTACGGCTCCAAATGAAGCAAACGAAAGGAATAAACGCAGTGGGCGGCTGCTACTTTCGATACGGTTCGTCAAGTGTAACATGGTCGTGATAGTTAAGTCTCCAAATTTACGCCAAACCCATCAATTTTAAAAATGAATCTGCTTTTTTTGTAGACGAATCTCATTTTCTGGTTGTTGAAATCTTTTTTCGGCGTGGCCTACAAATCGCCTCAAAGCCCTGTTTTAGCTGGGGATTCAAGCGACTTTACAGTGGCTTACTTATCAACAAATTGATGTTCATGTCATTGTTGACATTACGTGATTTCGCCAATGAAAAAATGGTGAATCAGGAAAATCATTGTCTTTTGACCCAGAAAACCGCCCGCGTTCCGGTTTAAATCCAAAGCTGAGCGCTTCAAGCAGGGATAACTCCTGAAATCTTTCGGATACTTTTTCATTAATTTTCGGATTCTAAACAAATTTGCAACGCCATGGCCTATCGATTCATTCTCTCGTTCGCTGCTGTTGCATTCGCAGCTGCTGCGAATGGCCAATGCCTCGACTGCACCGCAAACCCTGACTGCACTTCCGCGGATGGGTTTCCCACAATTTGCCCAGAAAGCCTCCCAACCGCCACAACCGGTGAGTTTTACGAAGAAACAATCACTTTTTTCATGCCAGAAAACGTGGTGGACCCAGGATCTGGGGTGTCTGCCTCGTTGAGTACTGTCACCGTTACCTCAATTACCGGTGTGCCTTTGGGGCTCAGTGTCGTGCTGGACGAATCCGATGCCGTTTATGAACCCGCCAATGGCCAAACCGCAGGCTGTGCAAGCATTTGCGGAGAGCCCGTATTGCCCGGTATCTACGACATGGTCATCAGTATTTCAGCTGTGGCTTCGGCATTTGGTAGCGAACAAGTCGTGAATGAATCCTTTGACTATGTATTGATCGTAGAAGAAGGCGCTGGAGGTACCGGTACATTTACTTATGCTCCTACCGCAGGATGCGACTCGTTGCTCGCCCATTTCGACGCCAGCCTCGTTGGCAACGCGGCACAAGTGACAACCTATGCGTGGGATTTTGGAAACGGTGAGTTCTCCCAAAGCCAAAACATCGACAGCATGTTGTTTGCTGAATCAGGGGTTTACAGCGTAGTCCTGCAAACCAGCATTTCCGATCAAATTCTGACCCAAATCACCCTCAACGCTACAGGCGGCGGCGGCTGGGACGACGGCTGGTCTCCGGATCCAGACCCTTATTTTGTGCTATCGGATGCCAATGGTTCCAATATCTACACCGCCAGCACTGCTCAAGAGAGCTATTCCGCTACTTGGAACGGACTCTCCATTGTATTGACGAATCCCCCGTATTCGATCCACTTTTACGACGAAGACTTCCTGGCAGGCGACGACGACTTGGGTTCCACCAGCTTCAATCCGAATGGCGCCGGAACCATTGATTTGAACGCAAACCCCAGCTATGCCGTCGCAACGATTGCCTTGCAAGAAGCCATTAACGTCACCGATACCGCCACCATATTTGTCAATGAATCGCCAGAAGTTGGACTCGTGTGGCTCGAAAACGATAGCCTGTCGTGCACCAATCCCTATTTAAGTCAATACAATTGGATGTGGGGCGATAGCCTCTTGCTCTCCAGCGAAGCCTTAGGATTTGCTCCGAACGAAAATGGTTTCTACACCGTAATCGGAACCTCTGCTCAGGGATGCAGCACAGCGAGCGACAGCCTGCTCTTTTGCAATTCCTCTGCTGCCCTCGGCTTGGCGTTGACCACGAATGGTGCGGACGAACCGGAATTGCTGGTGACAGAGGCTGGATTTGTAGAATATGTTTGGAATGCAAATGGCAGCGCTTCGGACACCTTGGACGACATGGAAGGCCACTTGTGGTTCCCAGCCAACAGCGGTTGGTATGGTGTGACCGCCTGGGACGATTACGCATGTCCTTGGCAAAGTGACTCGCTGCTCGTTTGTTATCCGTTAGAGGCCCCTGCAATGGAAGAGTTTAGTGCGGGTGAATTGAGTTTGGATGGTGCGTATTCGGTTTACCAATGGTACAACGACGGTGTGATTTTGCCGGGCGCCACAGATTCCATTCTCATCTTAGAAGGCCCGGGATTGTATTCCGTTTTGGTCTCGGATTTCGTCGCATGCCCCGGCGTGTATAGCAACGATTGGACCGTGGTGGGCATTCCCGGAATCGAAGGGACACAATCTCCCGCGTGGAGCTTGTTTCCAAATCCCGTGGATGCAGAGGTGCAAGTTCGTTTTCCCGCGGCATTTGACTGGGCGATGTGAGCATGGAACTTGGACTTTTATGACGCCAGCGGCAAACGCGTTCATTCCGCACCCGCTGATTCATCGCCAATGGATGTGTCTTCTCTCGCCCGAGGAATTTACACCGTGCATTTAACGGCTCTGGAGCCCGAGAGATACGGGCCATTATTCGCCCCCAAACGCATGATCAAGCGTTAATTAGGCACAGTGAAGTTCAAGAGATAGATGCGCTTTTCCTTTACTTCCGGTCCAAGCTCCATTTCCCTGGGCCCATGAGTGCCAAGACCAGTGCTGGGAAGAAAAAAAGCAAGGCGTGTTCCTTGTCTGAAAGCGGATCTTCCCAATGCACCATGAATGCGGCTACGCCCATGGTGATAGCCATGAGCGCTGCTCCCCAGCGTGATTTCCAACCAATCAACACCAGTATTGGGGCGACTAGTTCGCCAACAACCGTGAGGCACAAAGAGGCGGTCGAACCCAGGCCAAGCCAATCGTAGAATTTCACACCTTCGGCTGTTCCGAGCCCCTCAATCAATCGATTCAACTTTGACCAACCGTGCGGAATCATCAGTCCACCTGTTCCTAATCGCAAAATCAAAAGGCCCCAATCGTGCAGTGGTTTCATGCGTCCAAAATAGTTCTTCCCCGCGAAGACACGCGTCCAAGCTGTGCCAATTGTGTTGGTTTTTTTTGTAAATTAAAGTATGACACGGCAAGAACTTCCTTCCGACTGGTTGACCGGTGGCATCCTTGATGCCGAATACAAGCGGTATGTATTATTGGCGTGGCTTAAACAAGTGGAACGGGATTTTCGCGAAGTCAAAATCTACCCGGGCCTGTCCAACCTCATCGAACAGCATCGGGACCTGCAATCGTTTCGCTCCGAGCAGCAAGACTGGCAAAAAAAACTACGAGGGTCGCTCAAAGGATTAGATTTTGCGAGCCGCCGCATGATTTACGAGCATTTTACCGCACATCCTGAGTTGCAAGACTACTTGGACGAACTGCTCTCCTTCGCGATTCCTCAAATCGAAAAGGCCATGGCCAATGGCCGCAATCTCTACGAAATAGTCGAAGAACACCTCGATTTGGAACCCATTGGGGTGCAGCCTTTGTACCGCGATGAAGGGTACTTGTTTGTCTACGATGAAAGCCTCAAAACAGTGGACAATTATCGGTATTCGAAATCAAACATCCTCATCAACGGAGAGCCGCACGTTCGCATGAAAGTCGACTCCGTTGAGCGGGTCAAAAAGTCCTTGAATGAGTCCTTTGAGCAGATGAAATTGCGGCTTACTCGGGAATTCCCAAATTGGCCCAATCCCGCCGTGTATTTGGCTCGGATGAGCTACACCTTTCCGCTTCGCGAAGCCGCTTTGCCCGTGGCCAGACGGCGCCTGTTACACGCTTTGAGGACCTGACCAACACCGCGTGCGACTCAGTCTTCCAGTGCGGCGTATGCCGCTTGCATGTTGGCGTAAACTTGTGTCCAAACAATCTTGCCCTCGGCGTTGAAATCAAACGACTCATAGACCTTCACATTCACCGATTTTTGCTCTGTACTATCCGTCGCAGCCTTGGTGATGTTCCACTTGAAATAGCCCCGAACAGATCCATCGGTTTCTTTGGAAACTGGATTGACGCCAGGCAAGAAATTGGCTTCTTCTGTCAAGGTATAATCGTACTTCCCCCACAGCTCACGGTATTTAGGAGCAACATCGGCCAACGCAATGGAATCCGGAGCATTCAGGCTGGTTCCAGCCCAGTACGCATCTTCCGCAAAGTGTGTGAAAAAGTGGTCGTCTTCCGCTTGAAAATCCGCGAATACATGCGCGATTGTGGCCGCATTCGCATCGAAGGTCGCGGAGACTTCCGACGAAGGAGAGTCACAACTTGAAAAAGCAAAAACAAAGAACGCTGGAATAAGGGCGATGGGAAATTGAAAAAGTCGCATGTTAGTAGCTGTGAATGAGTGTTTTGTAATTCAGAAAGGTAATCAAAGAATCAATTGCATTCGAATGTTAGCGCGATCGTACACACAGTCTGCCGGTAGCGGTATTTCCGAAAACCCATACTTGCGATACAAGTGCAAGGCGCTCTTTAGTTTCGTATTGGAATAAAGTTCGATCAAAGACACTCCGCGTGCACGGCACCGAGCGATGGTATAATCCATCAGTTGATTCCCTATGCCTAAGCCTCTATGCTTCTTGCTTACGGCCATTTTATTCAGTTCAATGGCCCCTTGTTCTCGAGGGGTAAGGGCAAAAGTGGCAACGATGGTTTCCCCAATCGCACCAAAATAAATCTCGCCGCCTTGATCTAAAATCATGCTTCGAGGATTGCGCAAAACTTCGAGGTCATACGGTTCAATCAGGAAATAAGCTTCGAGCCATTCGGCATTCAATTCGAAAAATGCCTCCTTGAAGTCGTCTTGGTATGGCAAAATGGAAAGACCTCGCTCGGGTTTCGTTCTCATCCGTACATCAGTTTCAACTCAAAAATACCTCAATCCGCAATCGTTGTGTGCGTTGAACCGTAAGAATTGAAATCACAAGCATGCACCAGCGCCCCCCAGATATTTTGAAAATATCCAATCCTTTTTTTTCTTCGCGCAATGAACAGACTCATCCCCCTCTTATTTATGGCCTTATTCTTAGGCCTGTCAAGTTGCAGCAAAGAAGAAGGTTGCACCTATCCAAACGCTTGCAATTATGATGCCGATGCCATTGTAGATGATGGTTCGTGCGACTATGAGTCCTGCTCCGGTTGCACCGACCCAAGTGCATTGAACTATGATGCATCCGCAGAATCTGACGACGGTGGCTGCGTTTATGACCCCTCAGTGAGCACGGCTGACTGCGAGTCAAGCGTTTCGTTCGACTCTTACAGCTATCCAGTGGTGGCTATTGGTGGACAGTGCTGGTTTGCAGAAAACCTTCGGACAACGGTTTTTCAAGATGGGTCTGAAATCCCATACGAAGACGGTAGCAACTTCCCCAACCTGGCAACTCCGGCACGAACCAATTATAACAGTAGCGATTTTATTTACAACAACTACGGACACTTGTACAATGGGTTCGCAGCCACAAGCACAATCAACGGCGGTATTTGTCCTTCGGGTTGGCATGTTCCGACCGAACTCGATTGGATTGAGATGGAATCATTCTTGTATGCTGCTGGGCACGGAGAGCGCATGGGGGCTGTACTCAAGTCAACCGAAAGCTGGTCTGGCAACGGAAACGGAGAAGATCTTTTTGGCTTTGGAGGCATTGGCGGTGGTCATGCCTGGCCTGACGGCAATTATTACAGCAACAACATTTGGGGGGCTTATTGGAGTGCTACAGAGACAGATGCAACGCCAGTCAGCACGAACTACCGCCAACTTGGAAATTCAACTGACCAAATGGCGAGAGGCTCATACTGGTCCGTTACCGGGTGCAGCGTGCGTTGTGTTGAAGACTAACACGCAATCAAATCAAAAAGAAAAAGGGAACTTTGCGGTTCCCTTTTTTATTTCCCTTTTGACGCATGCGTCGCGATCCGGAATTCAGTTCGTTTTTCACTGAAATCCACACATGAACAAGGGAAATAGCTGAATTAACGATGCATCTTCCCAATTGATGTGGTGAATTCCCTTCGCTCGCTTTATTTTCGCTCTGCTGTAAATGCACAGCAACCTGATCATGTTCGCTGCGGGAAGGATGCAGAAAGGGCGAACGGTCACACGACAACCAACTATCACGTTGAAATGAGCGACTTGGAAAACAGCACACCCGTATACCTTGGGACACAGCCCATTTACACTTCTACCGCAGCCACTTCTGGCGAGGAAGTGACCATCGAAGGCGAGACATACTACAAAATCAGCACGGTTGACCGGATGCGCCCCTTCTTCATGAGCATCGTCAGCCATTCCGACCACTGGATGTTTTTAGCCAGCAACGGCGGGCTGTCCGCAGGAAGGGTCAACAGCGATTATGCCTTATTCCCCTACTACACAGACGACAAGATCACGGAAGCGGCAGAAACGACGGGCAGCAAGACCATCATATTGACTGAAACTGGTGGTCGTCGCATGCTGTGGCAGCCTTTTTCAGAACAGAATGCGGGGGTGTACACCATCGAACGCAATCTGTACAAGAATACGTGCGGCAACAAGGTGATTTTTGAAGAGGTGAACCATGACCTCGCTCTCACCTTCAGCTATCAATGGGCTGCAAGCGAACGTTTCGGTTTCTTGCGGCAGGCGCGACTCAAATCTTCCGCTTCAACCGCCACGCAAGTGAGCGTGCTCGACGGGATCCAGAATGTCCTGCCTCATGGCGTGCCGGAAGGATTGCAACGCAGCAGCAGCAACTTGGTCGATGCCTACAAAAAATGCGAGTTGGAAGGGGACAATCTGGGCATTTATGCGCTGAGTGCAATCATCTCCGACAAGGCTGAGCCCAGTGAATCATTGAAGGCAAACGTCGTTTGGTCGCTGGGGTTCGATGCGCCCAAGGTACTCTTGTCTTCGAAACAGCTGCAGGCGTTTAAGACCGGGGCTTCGATCGCAACAGAGACCGACATCAAAGGCGAACGCGGATCCTATTTCATTCAAAATTCTTTTGAGCTAGCAGCCAACGGACGCAAAGACTGGATGATTGTTGCAAATCTGAGCCAGTCCATTCGAGAAGTCGTTCGTTTGAAACAGGAGCTTCAGTCACCTGAAGCCCTGAAGAGCGAAGTGTTGCAAGACGTTGAGGAGGGGTCCAAGCACCTCATGGCCCTCGTTGCGGGCAGTGATGGATTGCAGCTCACAGCCGATCGACGGCGCAACATCCGGCATTTCGCCAACACCATGTTCAACATCATGCGCGGCGGAATTTTTGATGAAAACTACGTGATTGAGCGGGAAGACTTTATGGCGTACATCGCCCGTGCGAACCACA
>CAXDQP010000016.1:0-16614 GCA_963991335.1 uncultured Flavobacteriales bacterium | reverse complement strand
AGATCCTCTCTGGTCTCGTGGGCTCGGAGATGTGTATAAGAGACAGGAATCAGCACGCGTTTGCCTGTGATCGCGCCTCCATACGTCGTGTAATAGTGGCGGACGGACTCGGACACCCCGTAACCCGTAATCAGATCAGCAACGCGGTATTTTGATGACCCGGAATTTTTAGGAACGAACGCCAGATCCTCCACCACTTGCGAAACCCCTTGCCGCAGGTGGCCAATCCGCTTCACCTTTTCCGTGGTTTTGGCCTTGAAATGGCCATTGAACACCCCTTCTTGTGGGTGCCAAATTCCGCAGTCCTCTGTGATGGGAATCACTTCATGGATTTCATCCACATTCATATCGCCACCGGTGCCGTAATAGCTCTTTAGCAGAGGAGTGACAGCGGCATACCAACGGCGCAAAACATCTTCCTTGCGCGGGTCATTGGGATCAAATGCGATGCCGGATTTGGCTCCACCTATCTGGGGGCCGCTCACCGTAAACTTGATTTCCATGGTCTTGGCTAGACTGATAACTTCGTCCTTGTCCAAGCGGGGATGCATGCGTGTTCCACCACCAGCAGCTCCGCCACGCAGGGAATTGATCACGACCCAACCGCGGGCATCGGTCTCGGCATCGTTCCATTCGAAAACAATTTCTGGGCTGCGCTTTTCGTAAGCCTGGAGCATCTCTTTCATGTTCATTGCATTGCTTTTGGCGAGTGCGAATATACTTCCTTCAGGCCCCACGATGGCCAAAATGTCCCCACATGGCACCACCGAGGTGATTCGCGGAAGAACCTGTTGCGGAATTCCACACATTATCCAAGCCCAATGCGCGCAGCAATCCCAAAAAACCAAAGGCATGCGCCTCTTTGCCATCGATGAGATTCTTTTCGGGAAGAATCACCTGTATTGCGTCGTCCCGAACAAACTCCGAAGCAGCTTCTTGAAGTTTATTCACCAACGTCGTATTGTGCCCTCCTCCTCCTGTCACCAAAGTCGACTTTCCTCCTGCAGAGGCCCGAATCGTTGAAGCAATGTAGGCCGTTGCCGTCGCCAGCAAATCATTGGTATGGACGGCATGATTCATTTCCCAACCGTTCAAAATGGGCCAAAAGACCGTCTCAAGCCACTCCGTTCCAAGGCTCTTCGGTGCCGGTTCCCGATGATACGAGATGGCCATCCATTGATTCCACAACTCTGACTGAACAGCACCCTCTGCAGCCCATCGGCCATCTTCATCAAAAGGCCGTCCCTCGCGCATTGCAAGTTGATTGAGAACCAAGTTGCAAGGCCCTATGTCCCAGGCGATTCTTTGTCTATCTCCTTGTCCCGCATGGCTCACATTGGCAAAGCCTCCAAGGTTGAGACAGGCATCGTAAGAAGGAAAAAGCAACGCATCCGCCACGGGAACCAGCGGAGCGCCTTGCCCTCCTAATGCCACATCGAGGCTCCTTAAATCACAAACCACCGGAACGCGGCAGTCCAGCCCTGCATAAACGGCTGCGCCATTTCCCAATTGCCCGGTCCAGCCTGATTGGGGTCGATGAAAAACCGTTTGGCCAGAGAAAACGACCAAATCCAAGGATTCAATATCCACGGCACTCTGAACACATTCGCTGCACCAAACCGACCAATCCAAACTTGCTTGCTGCCATTCCACGGCTGAGCACGAAGGAAGCATTCTAATCTTGTTTTGCCAAGGTGCAGGTATCGGAATAGAACGGTACGATTGAAGCACGCCTTCCCAGCTGCCCGAGGCCTTGTCCTGCGTGAATTTGGATACGGATAAGTCCAAACCATCGAGCGAAGTACCTGACATCATGCCCAAAACAACAAACTCCCTCGCCATAGTATTATCTGTCATTTTACTGAATTTCAACTCCTTACACGACCATCCAGAACGCCCTATCTTTGTTTTCGGAAAGATGGAGCAATTTCTCCAAAAAGAATGACGAATCCGAAAGCAGCAAGGAAATGAACCTCGAACTCACGGAAGAACAAATCGCAGTGCGCGATGCCGCTCGCGATTTTGCCCAACAAACGTTGAAACCCTCCATCATTGAGCGGGACAATGCCCAGCGTTTTGCCACGGAAGAAATCCGAGAACTTGGAGCGCTTGGCTTCATGGGAATGATGGTGGATGAGCAATATGGCGGCAGCGGCATGGATACGATGAGTTATGTACTCGCCATGGAAGAGTTCAGCAAAATTGATGCTTCAGTGAGTGTCTGTGTAAGTGTCAATAATTCACTCGTATGTTATGGATTGCAGGAGTATGGCACCGAAGAGCAAAAGCAAAAATTCCTTCGTCCCCTCGCAATGGGACAGAAAATCGGGGCTTTTTGCTTGAGCGAACCCGAAGCCGGCTCAGATGCAACCTCACAGGCAACTACGGCGGTTGACTGCGGCGACCACTACCTACTCAATGGCACCAAAAACTGGATAACCAACGGAAAATCTGCGAGCACTTATCTTGTAATTGCCCAGACGGATGTGGACAAAGGACACCGAGGAATCAACGCGTTGATTGTGGACCGCGATATGCCTGGATTCATCGTTGGAGCCAAAGAAGATAAGATGGGAATTCGCGGGTCTGACACGCACACTTTGATGTTCCAAGATGTGAAAGTTCCCAAGGAGAACCGGATAGGTGCGGAGGGATTTGGATTCAAATTTGCCATGAAGACACTTGCTGGTGGGCGAATTGGGATCGCCGCTCAGGCGCTAGGAATAGCATCAGGCGCATTGGAGTTGGCTTTGGCATATTCCAAAGAACGCGAGGCGTTTGGAAAGCCCATCCATAAACACCAAGCCATCGCCTTTAAATTGGCTGACATGGCCACGCAAATTGAAGCTGCCCGCATGCTCGTCTGGAAAGCGGCCGCCTTGAAAGATGCTGGCGAAGATTACGATTTGGCATCAAGCATGGCAAAACTCTATGCATCTGAGGTAGCCATGAAGCAAACAGTAGAAGCTGTTCAAGTCCACGGTGGTTATGGATTCGTAAAAGAATACCACGTGGAGCGGTTGATGCGTGACGCGAAAATCACCCAGATCTACGAGGGGACGAGCGAAGTTCAAAAAATTGTCATCAGCCGTTCGATATTGGCTGACTGAGTGATTTAGTCGCGGTCAATTCGCTGATTGCGAGCGTCCCATATTTCTTCACCGTCTTCAATCTGCACGACCACTTCTGGTATTCCATCCCCTGTTCTGTCCTCGAGCGATACAGACAGTCCCATTGT
The DNA here is from genome assembly GCA_963991335.1 of uncultured Flavobacteriales bacterium. Classification (GTDB taxonomy): domain Bacteria; phylum Bacteroidota; class Bacteroidia; order Flavobacteriales_D; family Sanyastnellaceae; genus UA16. The sequence goes on along the minus strand of CAXDQP010000016.1, from coordinate 13,376 downwards.
CAGTCCATTCATCCCAGTCGGCTCGTTATTGCCAATCGTTCGTTCCTGCAACAATCCCGTTGAATCCAAAAACAATACGGTAGAAGAGGCGAGGGACGCTCCCAAACGAACAACAACAGGCTGACCCGAAGGGAATTGCAGGGGAGAGTCAAATCGGTCCTCTCCTGAACGTTTCAAAAAACGCACAGAATCATCATCTTGACCCGCAAATATGTAGTCCTTGTTCGCCACACGAATGTGTGCAAGAGAAGTAATATAACGCCCTGAACGAGCAGTGAAATTCCAACCTGGTGTTCGTTCTCCTTCGCGCCGAAAGTTGAACAACTCACCGTTGGGTGCCGCCATCAAGAAACGGTACTGCCGATTCCGGTCATAATCAAATACTCCGACTGCTGAAAATCCCCGCGACCAAAGCTTTGGGAATCCTTTTACCTCTCGACCCAGCACATCAATAAGATGCACTTTTTGTCCGTTGGCTACCACAGCTTGGTACTTGCGATTTCGGAACAAATCAACTTCCCAAACCGTTGGCGTTTCCATTGCATCCACCTCCAAACTCCAGACTGCAGAGCCATCGCTTGCCCGAGCCACAACCATAGGCGGTTCCCAAAGCACATTCATCACTTGGTCCGTTTGGTGGTTTCTAACCGTTCCCAGTCGACCGGCATCCTCTTCCATAGCTCGGGCCTCAGAGACCGCAATTATTCGCTCATCCGCACTGGGCGTCGGAGCCGTGGTGGTGAAGTCCTTACGCCAAACAATCCGATCGCCTTCTGCGTGGATTCCCCATTGTTTCCGCCCTTGTTCCCACCATCCAAAATCAGCATCGACCTCTGTTTCACTCCCCTCTTGAACCTGTCCATTTGGAAAACCCATCTCCTCCCAAACCAGTGAATCCCCTGCAGAGGAAAAAAGTTGAACACCATCGCGCCATTGAGCATTCGCCCCGATCGAACGCGAAGAATCTGCCATTTCAATTCCCACCATCCAGCTGCCATCCGCTCCCTCAGCCATGATCCAACTTCCATCGGTCCGTTGCACCAGGGATTCTTGCCCCATCCAAGAGGCAACTGCGGGCGCCGCCCCCACCCTTGCTTGTTGCCATGCACCCTTGGAATTGCCCGCAATGTTTGCAAACCATTGAATCCAAAAAGGGGAAAGAGGAGCGAGCGGGGTGACCTGAGAAGCAACCCAAGAAGTGCTCATCCTTTCATCATCCTCATTCGGTACCCAATGCCTTGATTTGAGTTCACCGCTGGGCAGACGCTTCAACGTATTTTTCCCCGGAGAACGGGGCGCCCAATGCGCCGCCATTTCGCCAGGATTCTCTTCCCATCGGGCCAAGTCTTCACCAATCAGCCATCCTCCTCCCCAACGCTGCTCAGAATACCGAGGCGGCACAGAAACAGGTTCTGACGACACGAACCAAATGAACGAGGCGGAGTCCAATCCCGAAGCAAAAAGATAAGCCTGAGCCGGATCACCGGCTTCCACAGCCACTCCCAATGGAAGCCTTGCAGGATACTCCCAATGCGTGAAATGATCCGATGCCAGCGCCGCCGGGTTTAGCAGTTGCCTTTGTTCCACCTTGCGATCCATGACCCACCACGCACTCAAACAACTCGTTGCAACAACAATGAAGGTGGACCAAATTCTTCGATGAGCCATGCTGTGAAGTTCAGGAGATTCTACTCCAGTTTGTCCGGCCCTCGCGCGCACGTATCAACGCTGCTTTGAGGATAGCGTGTTCCGGCTTGACCAGATTACTGTCCTCTTCCAAAATACGATTGCCGATGTACCGCGCCGTGGTGAGTATTTCTCTGTCGCGCATCAAGTCTGCCATTTTCAAATCGGGAATGCCCGATTGCTGGGTCCCCATCAAATCACCCGGTCCTCGCAACTCCATGTCCACCTCTGCAAGTTCAAATCCGTCATTCGTTCGGCACATGGTTTCCAATCGACGGCGCGCTTCTTTGGACAATTCGTCTCCGGTCATCAATACACAGTAACTCTGCTCCCCGCCTCGTCCCACGCGACCGCGCAATTGATGCAGCTGCGCCAAGCCAAAGCGCTCGGAACTCTCAATCACCATCACGCTGGCATTGGGGACATTCACACCAACCTCTATCACCGTGGTGGCAACCAAGATTTGAGACACCCCGGAGGAAAACCGTTCCATTTCCATGTCTTTGTCCTCGGGTTTCATCCGTCCGTGAACAATTCCGATGCGAAAATCCGGCAACGGGAAACGGCGAGAAAGGCTTTCGTATCCATCCATGAGATCTTTGTAATCCATGCTGGAACTTTCCTCAATCAGCGGGTACACGACGTAAACTTGTCGACCACGTGCGATTTCATCTTCGATGAATTGAAACACCGAGAGGCGTGCGCTATCATTGCGATGCACCGTTTTTATGGCTTTGCGACCGGGTGGCATCTCATCAATCACACTGACATCCAAATCACCGTAAGCCGTCATCGCCAACGTGCGTGGAATAGGAGTTGCCGTCATGACCAGAACATGGGGAGCGGGCGAGGCTTTTGCCCAAAGTTTGCTCCGTTGGGCCACACCAAAACGGTGCTGTTCATCGATAACGGCCAGTCCCAACCGGTGAAATTCAACCCCTGGCTCAATGAGCGCATGCGTGCCAATCAGCAGATGAACTTCTCCATTTTTCAAACCTTCCAGAATGGGGCGGCGGGCTGCCTTTTTGACGGATCCCGTGAGCAACTCAATGCGAATAGGCAGTGAGCCCAGTGCCTCACGAAACGATTCAAGGTGCTGATTGGCAAGAATCTCCGTTGGTGCCATCACGCAGGATTGATACCCATTGTCGAGTGCGAGCAGTGCGGTCAATAAAGCGACCATTGTTTTTCCGCTGCCCACATCTCCTTGGAGCAAACGGTTCATGTGCCAACCGGTATTGAGGTCCGAACGAATCTCGCGCATCACGCGTTTTTGCGCACCCGTCAATTCAAAGCCCAAGTGGTCCGAATAGAAGCCGTTGAATAATTCCCCAACGTTTTCAAAGCGAACCCCCGGTATGTCCCGCGTTTGCTCTCTTTTTTGCATGAGAAGTTTCAACTGCAGCAAGAGCAACTCCTCAAACTTCAATCGATTCCGCGCTGATTCGGCTTCGGCATGATTCTTTGGTGCATGGACCATGATCATCGCTTCCGCCTTGCCCGGCATTTTCAACTCCTGCAATAAAAATGCAGGCAGTGACTCGGTCAACACCAACTCGGGACTGACCAAGAGTAGCCGAATGACTTTCGCGATGCCGGACGATGACAGTCCCCGATTCGATAGTTTTTCGGTGGTGCGATAAACGGGCTGCAACCCCCTTCCGTTTCGCCGTTCAAACGACTCCTCCAATTCGATTTCAGGGTGCGGGAGATTCCAACGGCTCGAATATTTAGCGGGTTTTCCATAAACCACCACTTTTTGAAGGACCGGGATTTGGGCGGCCATCCATTTGGCACCTTTGAACCAGATCAAATCCAGCACCGTTCCCGACTCGTCTTTGAACTTGGCCACCAACCTTGATCCGCGGTTGCTCGGAATTTGTTTTACGTCCGTAATAACGCCCTTCATTTGGATGGCAATGGCATCGGAAGCAATGTCCTTGACTGCGATGAAGTTCGTTCGATCTTCATATCGAAAAGGCAGATGTTCGAGCAAATCCCCTGCGTCATAAATACCCAATTCGGACCTCAGCCATTCTGCCCGCTTTGGACCTATGCCTTTGATGAATTCAACGGGAGTATCTGCTTGGAGATGTGGCATCGCGGTGGATACGACGGAACAGTCGTTGCCCGAAGGTCGGCAGGCAACGGTTAGAATGCAACCCTTTGAATGGCTGAGGCAAAAAAAAGCCGGCCCCGCTGCAGGGTCCGGCTTTTTTTTGAGGGAACTTGATTCAGTAACCGTTGGACAGCATGCGAACAGGATTTTCAAGCAATTCCTTGAAATCATTCAAGAACGCAGCACCCGATGCGCCGTCCACGGAACGGTGATCGCAACTCAACGTAACCTTCATCACATTCCCTGGAACTACTTCACCGTTTTTCACTACCGGTACAGCATTGATGCCACCGACAGCCAAAATGCATGAATCTGGAGCGTTGATAATCGCAGTAAACTCATCGATACCGAACATGCCCAGGTTTGAAATTGTAAACGTATTTCCTTCCCAATCGCTTGGTTGAAGCTTCTTGTCTCGTGCTTTTCCTGCGAAATCGCGCACTTCTGTTCCGATTTGCGAGAGCCGCTTGCCATCCGCATGACGCACCACGGGCACCAACAAACCTTCATCAACGGACACCGCCACACCAATGTGAACATGCTCGTTGAAGCGTATTCGATCGCCCAACCAGCTGCTGTTGACCACTGGATGCTTTTTCAAGGCCAAAGCCGCAGCCTTCACCACCATATCATTAAAACTCACCCGCACTTCACCGGCGTCATTGATCGACTTTCGGGTCTCCATTGCGGCATCCATGTCGATGCTTACGGTCAAATAGAAATGAGGCGCCGTGAACTTACTTTCCGCCAAGCGACGCGCAATGGTCTTGCGCATTTGGCTGATTCCAACTTCGGTGAATCGTTCGACTCCGGGCACGACAGCGCCCATTCCTCCAGCCTGAAATGCTTCGACGTCGCGCTTCACAACGCGCCCACCTTCACCCGACCCGGGGATGTGAGCTACACTGAGTCCGCGTTCTTCAGCCAACTTCTTAGCCAGCGGCGATGCTTTCAATCGGCCATTGGCAGCAGGAATAGAAGGCACTGGTGCTGGCGCCGGAGCAGCAGGTGCTGCGGCCGTTGGAGCGGGTGCTGGAACAGGGGCAGCAGCTGGCACTGGTGCAGGAGCCGGAGCAGCTGCAGGTTCGGGAGTTTCCTCCGCCTCAGGCGCCTCTGCTTCGGCCTGTTTGATAAGCTCAGAAACATCTTCCCCCGCATCGCCTAAGATGCAAAGCAAACTATCTACAGGGGCCGTATTTCCTTGTTCTACGCCAATGTGCAAAAGCACTCCATCGTAAAAAGACTCGAATTCCATGGTAGCCTTGTCGGTCTCAATTTCGGCAAGAAGCTCCCCATTTTCAACTTCCTCTCCCACCTTCTTTAACCACGTCGCCACCACCCCTTCGGTCATGGTGTCGCTCAACTTCGGCATGCGGATGATTTCAGCCATATGATTTGGTATTGGTAATTAAATCAGTCCTTGACAAACGGATAGTTCTCCGTCATGTATACATCTTCATAGAGCTCATGCGCCTCTGGATAAGGGCTGTTCTCTGCAAACTCGATGGCCGCCTCCACCTCTGCTTTGACGTCCTTCTCTACCGCCTTTATTTCTGCTTCGGTATTCCAGCCTTGTGCAATCAATACATTTCTCACGTATTCGATGGGGTCTTTGCCTTGGTATTCATGCAACTCGTCCTTCGTCCTGTACTTCTGAGGATCTGACATCGAATGTCCCTTGTATCGGTACGTTTGAATATCGAGCAATGTAGGCCCCTCGCCTTTTCGTCCGCGTTCTGCCGCAACCGCGATTGCATCGCAAACCGCTTCTGGACTCATCCCGTCAACGGTGGCAGACGGCATGCGGTAGCTCGCGCCCATGGTTTCTAAGTCGGTCACATTTGACGTACGCTCTACGGAAGTCCCCATTGCATACTTGTTGTTCTCAACAATGAAAATAACAGGAAGCTTCCAGGTCATCGCCATGTTGAATGTCTCGTGCAGAATGCCTTGACGTGCGGCACCATCGCCGAAAAAACACAAGGTCACATGGTCTTCCTTTCGGTACTTATCAGCAAATGCGATTCCCGCCCCGAGACCAATCTGTCCTCCGACAATCCCGTGACCGCCGAAAAGATTCCGCTCCTTGTCAAACATGTGCATGGATCCGCCTTTCCCCTTGCTCGTTCCCGTCACGCGTCCGTACAATTCCGCCATGACGTTCTTGGGGTCTGTGCCCAACACCAGAGGATGAGCGTGGTCGCGGTATGCGGTCACCATTCGATCGGTGGGACGAATGGCTTCGGAGATGCCAGCAAGAACCGCCTCTTGTCCAATGTACAAGTGGCAAAACCCTCCAAATTTTTGTTGGATGTAGAGCTGTCCGCATCGTTCTTCAAACTTTCGCATGAGGTACATATCGCGGAACCATCGCTGATAAACCGCCTTGGAATGGGGCAACGGATTTGCCTTCGAAAGCGATTTCTTTGCCGCTTTTTTTGTTGCGGGCTTGGCTGTAACCGAAGCTTTCGATTTACGAGTGGTTGTACTGGTGGCCATTTTCAATACTACTTAAGGTTGCAAATATAGCCTTGGCAATGGGATGTTCGCGAAAAGGACGGCATCTTTCAGAACAAAAAAACAAGGGTCGTGTCATTGGTACACAGTTGAATAAAACGACTCATCCAATGCTCAAAACGACAGGCATGTTCACTGCCTTTTTCCGCGGTTGCGTCGGTATCCCTTGCGACATTAAGGATAAATCACGCATTCCAACTTCTCTTTTTTAAAAATTCAGTAGCTTTATGGCCCTGTGAGTTTACAAGAAGACATCGACCGCCTGCAGCCGATTGGACTCGATGAAATCGGAGACGCCGATCTCATGAGCCGACTTGACCAGAAATACCTCATCCGCAAGGAGTGGATTTCAACACTGCTGTCGGAATGCAAGAATGATTATCAAATCCTTGAGGTTGGAGGAAACCGGACAACAACTTATTCCAATCAATTCATTGACAATGCGGGCCTTGAATCTTTCAATGAACACATAAGAGGAAGAAAGGCACGGTTCAAAGCGCGCATCCGTAATTACGGTTCAAACGGCCTTTCGTTCTTAGAAGTAAAACGCAAGACCGTGCACGGACGGACGATCAAAGCGCGCATCCCGAGGTCCAATGAAAATGCGTGGAATGCACCACTGAACGAGGCGGAAATCAACTTTCTCAACGCCAACTATGCATATGACGGCGGGAAGATGCTCCCGATGAGCAGCACTTTCAACCGCATGACTTTAGTCTCGACTGCATTAAACGAACGGATTACCATCGACACCGATCTCGTCTTCTTTGGAGAAAAAAAAGAGCAGGGACTTGGCTCGCTCGCCATCATGGAGGTGAAACAAGAGCGAATCAACCGCTTTTCACCTTTATTGATTGCGCTGCGTGCCTTTCGTTTTAGCACTCCACCCCTCGGAAGAAGAACGAGTTTGTCGAAATACATTGTTGGCACCTTACTTTTGAATCGAAACCTGGAGCCGAAGAGTTATCGAAGCGCTATGAAGCGAATCGAGAACCTGAGGAAAGAAACCTACGCCATGTCCCAAGAAGTTATTGACCTGCTGCTGGCCTTTGCTGGAAATCTTGTGTCCAGCCTCATTTTGGTACTGGGCATCTACCATCATGTATCGAAAAGACGCGACTATGTCTTTACTTTCCTCATGGTGGCTTCCGCTGTGTTTCTACTCTGCAACTTGCTCGTTGAGGTGGAAATTGACCTCGCTTTCGCCCTCGGCCTGTTTGCTATTTTCGGCATTATACGCTACCGAACAGACGCCATCCCAATCCGGGAAATGACGTACCTCTTTATCGTCATTGCGCTAGCAGTGCTCAATGCATTAGCTCCACAATCAAATGGTATAGCACTAATTGCATTGGCAAATGCCCTGGTCTGGATCTTGACACTGGTGCTCGACCGCTTATGGACCATACGGCATATGGCGACCAAAGTGGTGATTTACGACCGCGTCGATCTTCTGAGTGAAGGACGACGAGAAGAGTTAATCGAAGACTTGGAGCAACGCACAGGGGTTCAAATCGTGCGAATAGAAATTGGGAAAGTGGACCTGTTGCGGGATACCGCGGTAATCAAAGTCCATTTTGACGGCGACCGTCAACCCGGCCATTTTGAAAGCCAAGGCGGAAGCTGAAACTCGGAAATCACTTGTGAGAAAGGCCTTCAGACGCGCTGAAGCAAAACGACAGCATGTGCGCTGATTCCCTCCTTGGTGCCTACAAAACCAAGCTTTTCGGTTGTTGTCGCTTTGACGCTCACTTGGTTCACGTCCACGCCAAGCAATCCCGCAATGCACGTGCACATCGCTTCAACATGAGGAGCTATTTTTGGTTCTTGCAGGCAAATGGTGCTGTCCAAATTCCCTAACTCCCAACCCGCCTCGGTGATCAGGTCGTAGGTATGTTGCAACAGCTTTTTGGAGTCAATCCCTTTGTACTGTGCGTCTGTGTCTGGAAAATGATACCCAATATCCCGCATTGCCAGAGCGCCCAATAAAGCATCACAAATCACATGCAGCAGCACATCTGCATCACTGTGCCCCACCGCACCATGAGAATGTTCTAACTGGATTCCGCCCAACCAAAACTCCTCATCACGGGCGAGCTGATGGACATCGTAACCATAACCGATTCGAAAAGGCATGTGGATCAATTCTCTTCGCTGCTGCTTTGAGCAAGATCCGAAAACTGCAGCCTTAGCGTAAATCGCAACGTATTGGCAAGCGGGTTCTGCTGCCGTGTGGAGATGAGATAGCTCAAATCGACCGTAAAGACGGTGTACTTGATGCCGGCGCCGAGGGTAATGAATTGACGGGCCCCTTTCGAGTAATGTTCATTGAAAAAACCCGTTCGGAAGGCAAAAGCATCGTTGAAGAGATATTCAATACCTCCTCCAATATTCAACTCGCGCAACTCCTCACGGAGGATGCTGCCGTCTTCGATGGTATACGTTCCATCATCATTGAAATTAACAACCCCAGGGGCATCGTAAAAACTCTGGATCATGCCCGTCGCGACACCCACATCCGGGTTGAAACCGCTCACAATGGAGTTGCCACTTTCTTGGTCATAAATGGGCGTAGTTGGCACCAGCAACTTGTTGACATCTGCAGTGAACGTGAGGCTGTTGTAATCGTCAAGCTTCAATTTCAATGCCGCCCCAGTCTTGAGGTTCGTGGGGATGAAATCTCGCTCTGCAGATTCTGAATAGCTCATTTTCGCCCCAATGTTCGAAATGCACAAGCCCCAATTGATTTCCGCATCACGTCCCGCGACTTTGGCATAGGGGTTGGTGTAAAAGGTGCTCACGTCAACCGCCACCGATCGTCCAGGCTTTGAGTTCGCTCCGAGGACATTGGTTCCACCTGTTAGATTCGAATTGATGAAGCGACCTGCGATTCCACCACTGAACCGATCACTCAACTTTTGGCTGTAACCCACGTCCAAACTAAATTCGGCCGGCTGAAAATCACGGATTGTTGTTCCTGTCTCATCCGTGAAGGTGATGTTGCCAAGGCTGAAATAGCGCAAGGCAGCTCCCCATGCTTGGCGCTTATTGATACGCTTTACTCCAGACAGGTACGCCAAATTCATGTCGTCAACCAACGCTCGCAACCAAGGTGCATAGGCCAAACTAAATTCTACATCGTTTGAAGCAAACGCCATCTTTGCCGGGTTCCAATGCAGGCTGTTGGCATCCGGAGACAAGGCAACACCTGCATCCCCCAGGGCACCTGATCTCGAATCAGGTCCAATCATCAGAAAAGGAACTGCCGTGGTGATGGTGTTCAATTGCACAAGCTGAGCCCCCTGTCCGGGCGTCAACTGACCTTGAACGTTGGTCAGGAAGAGGGAGAAAATCGCGATTGCGAGAATACGTCTGACGTTCATTATTGATTCGTTCATTGATATACGACGGCGCAAGTTAATTCGAAACGTGCACATTGTTACGGACGCAAAACGACAATCTGGTCTGCATATTGCACAACTGAGCCCGTTTCTGATTGCAGGGTGATGCGAAAGACATAAACACCGGAGGGTACGGCGTTTCCAGAAGTTTGATTGTGCGCATCCCATCTGATCTCATTATTCTGAAATCCCGACACATGCCAAGGCCTTTGCTCGGAATGGACCATCATGCCTTGGCTGGAAAAAACCTCCAATGTCATAAGACCATCTTGGCACACTTGATTGTGTTCCACCGAGAATCCGAATCCATTCGAAGATGGATTCGGGAACGCCAAAACCTCTCCTAAAACCGACTCAAAGCTGGACGCCACAATGAAATCAATAGCTGCAGTGCCTTTGTTGTTGTAAACATCCCATGCCGTGAGGCTGAGCGAATGCTGGCCATCGGACAAGTTGGAAAACGGATACCGAACGGTACCTCCTTGGTAGGTATTCAAGTTGCTGGTGTAAAAATCATTCAAAACCACGCTTTGACTGGACTCCTCATCCAAAATCACACGGATGTCGTGTCCGATGCCCACTCCCGAGGAATTGATTCCTCCTTCGTCATAAAGCCTCGCCAATAGCAGTGGATTGCTATCCGTTAAACCACCACTTTGAAACAACGTATCGTTCATGAATAGCTCCACCAAAGGCGGGTCCAAATCCTCTGTGAAGTTCTCCGCAATGCCACCAATGATGAAATCATTCGATGCACCGTGTGCGTCTGTTGAATCTGAAACGGCATAAGCACTGATACGCCCGGCCCCAAAGTCATAATCAATATCGCGCGGCACGACAAACTCAAATGCGAACTGACCTGAGTCTACGCTGGCCACACCGCTGAACAAGACATTGCGGCGCAATTCGAATGTATGCGCATTAGGGGCGCCATCGTTATTAAGGCTGGTGATCTGGGATGCCTTATCAAACACCTTGATATGTACAATGCCCGTAAAATCTTCCATTAACGCCCCGGATGCATCCGCGACAAATCCTGAAACCGAAGCTGCATCAAGTGCCTTGAGGGTGTCGGGAATGGACGTAATCTCGATCGCGTGTTCAGGATAGTTCAGCTGCAGCGCGACATCGACCAAGAGCGTGAAATTTCGCTTATACGAACTATTCGAAACTAGGGGGTCATTTTTGGTTGCACGCGCAATGTCCCCAAGCAGCATTGCTGTCGCGGCCGTATCAAAAAGCGCAACATCATAAAATGCTCGGTTCAGCTGCTGATTGGAGCCACTGAAAACAACCCGCGTAGTCGTGAGCATAGCAATGGCACCTCCATCCGGATTCATGACCATCATTTCACCGGCAGAATCCACATCGGGATCATCGTAGCGAGCCAATTCACACGTGGCCGTCATGAAAAGCGGCATGCGCTGAAGATTGGTCCAGTTCTGAATCGTCGTGGTATTGAGTACGCGCTCGTGCGACCAGCCTTTCTCACCTCCATGACCGATGTAATTCATGATCAAAGCTCCATCTCCGACTTGACGGTCAATCGCCTCTTGAGCCGCGGGATACCGCTCACCACCCGGCGTGCTTTCTTGCGGATAAGCATCAAGGTAAATTTTCACAACGTCATAAGCGGGGTGGTTTTCAGCCAGCTTTTCTGTATGTTCATCCGAGTTTTGCATGTGCTCGATTTCGGTTGGGCCTCCATTGCCATCCATGTCGTCCGAAACGAAGCAAATACGGTTTCGCCAGCGTCCATCATCCCCTTCCGCTCCATCCAAGCAGCCCGATTCCGTGACATCAGCCTTTGGGTGCCGCATGTAAGCCTCAACCTTGTCCACCATTGCGTTGGCTTGGTCGAGCGAGGAGCACGCTATGCGGCCAACACCGATCGCCATTTTGTCGCCAATTCCTTCCCCATATTCGTCCTCCAAAAACCCGAAATAATCATCGCTAACGTAACTGGAAGTGGGACTGATTGAGTTTTCGCTTTGGTAGGTGATGAGGAATGGCGACGCCATGAGATTGGAGCGGTTAGCAAACGTTCCATCGCCCATCAATTGAAGATAACGTGGACCATCCCAGCCACCGGCCAGCGCTCGGTCGCGCAACATCATCATGAACATTTTCAGAGCTGTAGGATCCACACTTCCACTTGCAAACTCATCAAAAACAGCACGTTGCGTGACCACCGCGACCTCCACCCCCTCGTCGGCATGAATGTTCGCCAACCGCTGTGCGGCTTCCATGTATTCTACGCGTGTTGCGATGACCAAATCTGCACGTTCGATTTGATGCAAGTCAAAGTTGTCTGCTGGCCCTTCGAACTCCGGCTCCGGAAATCCAAAATTTGAGAATACCGCAAATCGCCTCGTCGTATCCAAGGACGATTGCCAAACGCTCGCAGATCCCGTTTGATCCAAACTCAACTGCTGCGGCTGGTTGCCGTCGGTCACATCCCAAACAGCTTTCACATTTGGCGCTTGCTCCAATTGGTAAGCACCCATTCCAATCGATTGTGCACTTTCGGCATAAAAATTCAATTGGGGGCCCGCTAATTTCAATTCGCATTCCTGGGCAATCCTCACATAATCCAGCCAACCTCGTGCTCCCGGCACAGCAGCGTCAAAGGCAATGTCCACTTCCACGCGGGCGTTGAGGCCCGAGCCCGTTGTGATCATACCTGTCTGCTCACCGGAAGCCAAATTGGCGACGTTGCTCGTGGAGGTTTGGCTGGTGTATGACGGAGAAGCACTTCCACTCACCTCGGCAGCTGTAAGTGTGAATGTGCTGCTCGCTCCCATGGACTGCGCAGCCGCCTTATAGGCGATCGTTCCCGACTTATTCGTCGCGTAGGGAACATTGAAGACCACCGTACGGTTGGGGACCGTACCGAAAGACTCACCAAACCACTCACGTCCTGAACGATTGAGGCTTTCCAATTCCAACTCATGAAATTGTTGCGACCAAAACGTCGTAATGACGGTGTCTGGTTCGGGGGTTGTTGAGGGTTGATCGGCTATTCGGAAGGACTCATCCGCTGGAATACCATTGACTTGCAGAAAATACCATGCTTTGTCATTGTAGGCATTTCGCTCGTGCTTCCAATTGGGAAGCAATCCATCGGGCTTCCAGGAGTCCGGGCCTTGTCCCCAAAAATAAATGGCATCGGCGGCGTCCCAATTTCCATCTTCTTCTCCTTCAAACAAGATAGCCACGGGCAGCAAGCCCAATGGACGTTCCTCGGCGTTGTCAGTCGGCAACATGCTCCCGCCATTGCCGAAAATCCTCATGCGCCTCGGATCTAATGTGTCGGGGTCAAAGCCTGCTGCTTGAATCCAATCTCGCCCGATGCGGTACACTCCATCCTCAGGAAGAGAGATGCGAATAAAATCGCCATTGGCGAGCGGACTGGTGCTTGGCCAATTGCGCATTCGCTGAAATCCGCCCTCCCCGATTTGATCCGCAAATCCTTCTGCCATCCCCAAGGCAAATTCCACGCTATTCAATCTTTCGAACTGGTCCCTTTCGGAATTAAAGCGCATTACCGGTGTTTGAATCTGGGCGCTGGCAACATAATCGCCTTGCACAAAGTCCCACGACAGCTCATCCGAGTCGCGGTATTCCCGGAGCAGTTGCCGCTGACGGATAGT
>CAXDQP010000015.1:0-16677 GCA_963991335.1 uncultured Flavobacteriales bacterium | reverse complement strand
TCACCCGGCAGGTATGCGCCCGCAATGTGACCAAAGTGGATGGGGCCATTGGCGTAAGGCAAAGCCGATGTCATCATCAATCGGCGGGGGTGGCGAAATGGGCGAGGCGTTGGAGTCATCAAAGGGGCGAAAAGAAGTGCGAATTTCGGGCTTTTTCGCTATCCATTGCCATCTTGCCGCATCCCATTGCTCTTCAGCCATGAATACACCCGACTATTCGACCAAAATGCCTGAGCCTCTGCAGCCCGGAGATCATGTGATGCTTGCCGCTCCTGCACGCTTTGTGACCAAGGATCAAGTGGCCTTGGCAACCGAGGCCATCGAAGCGGCGGGATTCGCTGCCGTGATCCCCGAGGGGTTGCTCGCTCAACAGGGGCAGTTTGGAGGGTCGGATGCACACCGCGCGAGGGCAATGAATCAAGGGTTTGAGTCGCTTGAAATCAAAGCGATATGGGTGATGCGCGGGGGCTATGGCTGTGCTCGGATATTGCCGCTTTTGAACCAGCAGGCATTTTTGGATGCCCCGACTTGGATGGTCGGGTTCAGTGATGCAACGGCCCTGCATTCATGGGCAAATCGCCTCGGTGTAATGACGCTGCATGCGCCTGTTGCCAATACATTTTCGTCATGCGCCGCTTTGGAGAAGCAGGCGTTTTGGAGAAGTTTGACAGCTCCCCACGCTGGGGGCAAAGAGTCACTCGTTGTTGGAGGCAATTTGAGCGTCTTATACAGTTTAATGGGCACGCCTTATTTCCCCGATTTGAAAGGGAATTGGCTTTTGATAGAAGACCTGGACGAATACCTCTATCACATGGACCGTATGATGTTGGCCTTTCGCTTGGCAGGCATATTGGATGATGTCAAAGGCATTTTGGTGGGCTCCTTCACGCAACTTCATGACAACACCGTCGCATCCGGTCAATCCACCGATAATCCTTTTGGTCAAACGATGGAAGAAATCATTGTTTCACACGTCCCCCCGAACAAACCCATTTACTGGAATTTGCCCATTGGCCACGGAACAAAAAACGTTCCTGTCGTGCTGGGTGCAAGTTGGGAAAGCCAAATGCACCACTTCGCTCTGGAAATCCCCTAATTTCGCGACGTAAAACCAATACCCTTGTCTCCATGTACGGATCTATGAAACAGCACCTTCGCGACGAGTTATCGCAGATTGAAGCGGCGGGTTTATTCAAGAAAGAGCGCGTCATTGCCGGAGCGCAAGACGTTGAAATCACCTTGGATGACGGTTCGAAGGTGCTGAATTTCTGCGCGAATAATTACCTGGGATTGAGCAACCACCCACAGGTGAATGAAGCAGCCAAAAGTGCGATTGATAGCCATGGATTTGGGATGTCAAGCGTTCGGTTCATTTGCGGGACACAGGACATTCATAAGCAGTTGGAACAGCGCATAGCGGCATTTCACGAGACTGAAGACACCATCCTATATGCAGCAGCATTTGACGCCAATGGGGGTGTTTTTGAGCCGTTGTTGGGCCCAGAGGATGCGATCATTTCCGACGCATTGAATCACGCTTCCATCATCGATGGGGTGCGACTGTGCAAAGCAGCGCGTTATCGTTATGCCAACAATGACATGGAAGATTTGGAAGCGCAATTGAAGAAGGCAGCTGAGGCCAATCACCGCTTCAAGATCATTGTGACGGATGGGGTCTTTTCGATGGACGGTTATGTAGCCCAGATTGGAAAAATCTGCGATCTCGCTGAGCGCTATGATGCCTTGGTGATGGTGGATGAATGCCACGCCACGGGATTCATTGGAAAGACAGGAAGAGGGAGTGTCGAATTGGGAAATGCGCTGGGCCGCGTGGACATCATCACCGGAACATTGGGCAAGGCCATGGGTGGAGCGATGGGCGGTTTCACAACGGGCCGTAAGGAAATCATTGAAATGCTCCGCCAGAAGTCGCGTCCATACCTCTTTAGCAACAGCCTAGCACCGAGCATCGTCGGTGCTTCTTTGGAGGTATTCAATATGCTGAGTGAATCCACGGAATTGCGGGATCGCTTGGAAGAAAACACCCGGTATTTCAAAGCGGGGATGCGCCGCGTAGGTTTGCCGATCAAGGATGGGGAATCGGCCATTGTTCCTGTGATGTTGGGTGACGCGAAGCTCTCGCAAGAAATGGCCAATCGTCTTTTGGAGGAAGGAATTTATGTCATCGGCTTTTTCTACCCCGTTGTGCCAAAGGAGCAGGCCCGCATTCGCGTCCAGTTGTCTGCAGCGCATACCCGAGATCAATTGGACCACGCCATTGCTTCGTTTGAGAAAGTGGGCCGTGACTTAGGTGTTCTCGAGGCGGCGGTTTAATGGTGCAATGTGCTCCCAACAAGGTCCTGATTGTTGGTGACGGTTTGGCCGGCACCTTGATGGCTTGGGAGTGCGTGAAAAGAGGGCTGAATTTTGAGCAATGGTCCAATGGTTCGCCAGCGGCTTCAGACGTTGCGGCCGGGATGTTCAACCCCGTTTCTTTTCGTAGGATTTTACCGCAGTGGGACGCTGCTAATCATGCGGCGCGTGCGAGAATTGCTTTCCAAGGCATTGAAGAGTCGCTGGGAATCGCCTTGTGGCATGAGGTGCCAATTATTCGGGTTTTCCCGGATGCCAATTATGCGGATCTCTGGGAAGAGAGAGCATCGGGTACCCACGAAGTGTCGCCGTTTATTGAAACGCTAAGTGCGGATGATTTGCACCCTTCTATCCACGCACCGCATGGGGCTGGTTTGGTCCGAGAATCGGGCTGGGTGGATGTGCAATTGTTGACCGAAAAAAGCCGGGAACATTGGCGGCAAAAAGGACAATGGAAAACACAAGCGTGGTGCATGGAGGACGGGTGTCCATCCGAATTCGATGCTGTGATGGATTGCCGGGGGGTCGGTGCCGTGGATGATTTGGCCCAATTCGGTCTGGAATTGCGGCCAAACCACGGAGAGGTGATCACGGTTCAAACTGAGTTGGAATGGGGGCAACAGACAGTGAACAATGTGACTTGGGCTTTGCCGCTCGGTTCTGGGGCTTACCGCATCGGTTCAACGTACCGATGGGACATGGACGAGCCAACGGTCCTTGCTGCATCGATGGATCACCTGATTGATCAAGCGAATTTGGCCCGAACGGGACCCGCTTTGGTTGCGACGGAAGCCACAAACCATCGGGCGGGCCTGCGGCCATCATGTTTTGATCGTCGCCCCATTTTGGGTCAAGTCTCCGCCCAATCGCCATGGTATTTCGCTTGCACAGGTTGGGGCACCCGCGGAGTCACCATTGGCCCAACCATGGTGGATTGGACGCTGGACGCTGCGCTTGGCTTGATTGCCGACGTCCCCGATGAGGTTCATCCCAATAGATTTAGTACTTTCACAAAAAATTGAAAGTTAGATTTACACGTGTTTTCCCAAGAGGTAACCATCGCTGAGCAATCCTTCATGGAACATTGGCAAGAAATTGGCAAGCATTGGGGTGTTCCCAAAGCCATGTTGACCGTGCATGCTTGGTTGCTTTTAAAGCCTCAGCCGCAGTCCACGGACGATGTGATGCACCACCTGAACATGAGCCGAGGCAACGCGCATAACATGTTGCTGGAGCTCGTGGAATGGGAGCTGGTACATCCCCTCAAAACGCTGGGCAAACGCCAAGTGCTTTTCGTTGCTGAGAAAGAAGACTGGGCCATGATGACGGCCATCCTTCGGGTAAAAAAGAAGCGTGAATTGGATCCTTTTTTGACGTTGGATGATTGGAGACAGGTCCATTCGGACGAACTTTCGTCTGGCGCAAATGATGGCTTGGATGCAAGGCTGAAGAGTTGGATGGTAACGGCGCAGAAGCTGGATCGATTGGCTCATTTGGCGTCGCGGGAGGACGAATCGTGGTGGCGGAGGTGGATCTTTTCGGCACTGCGAACAAAATGAAAATCCATGGGAAGGCCGAATGAATCGCTTAACTTCGAAACAAATTCAATCCATGCACGCTGCGACCGATGAGCTTTCTGCCCACCAAGCATCCCCGTCTTTTTCGACGCGGGATCGCACGGTTTTGGTGCGCCGGAAGGAACCTTGCGTCCAAGCAGCTAAGAAGTCGAGCGGCGTGGCGCGGTGTTTCATCGCCGTATGGATATGTTGCATGTGCGGAATTGACGGGCCCACCCTTCAAGCACAAAGTCAGTTTACGCAGACAAGCACCCTCGATGAGTCGGACACGCGTTCCATCACCAAGGCCAATTTCCTTTTTCACTTTGCCGCATCCAACGAGTGGCCTGTGGAATTCATGGAAGGCCCTTTCCGGATGGCAATCATTGGAAACCCTTCGCTGCACGCCATCCTTTCCGACAAGTATGCGATGAAATCCATCGGTCTACAGTCGTTGGAAGTATTGGGTTTTGAAGATGTGGCATCTCTGGAATCAGCTCCTTTCATGCATGTTATTTATTGCGAAGAATCGGGCGTCAAATTGCAGCAAGTTGCCGAGGCCATTGCGAATGCCCCGGTGCTCTTGATTTCAGATGCGTCGGACGGATTGCAAAATGGGGCACTCATCAACTTCGTTTCGGTCAACAACCGCATTCGGTTTGAAATCAATTCTGACGAGGCTGAGAAACGCCACCTTCTCATTGGAAATCGAATATTGTCTTGGGCTGTAAAATGAGCGTTATGAAAATCGACATACGATCCTTTTTGTTGGCCTGCGCGGTCGTCAGCACTTCGCTTTGCTCTTCGTTAGGGGCACAGGGTGAAGTGGATCGGGCGACAGAACTTGGGCGAGCGGGCTACTGGACGGCCGCAGAACAAGCGCTCCAACCGGTCCTAAAAACGCCTGCTGATCAATCGAATGGCCGTGCATGGTTTGTGATGGGCTTCATTCACAAGGAGTTGCACAAATCCACAGGTGAATTTGGTTCAGATTCACCGGCGCGCTTGGAGGCGATAGCTTGTTTGCAAAGGGCGATGCAATTGGGCATGAACCCAACGGACCGCTCTGTCGCTGTTGAAGCCATGGACTTTTTGGCTCGCAGTTATTTTCGGGAGGCGATAGGGATGGTGGAAGGGTTTACGTGGGGTTCAACCGATGAGATTAAGGCGCTATATGGTCGATACGAAGCACTGGAAATGAGCCTGAATCCCACCAAGGATTTGGCGCCACAGCGGTCTGATCTAAGCCGCTATTTGGGGCAAGCGCACGCCATGCTTTTGGAGTCAGAATCGCCCAGAACTTCCGCAGAATTGAAGGCAATCTTCGATGCCGCCATCGGCCATTACAACGACGCTCTGAAAGGCAATCCGAATGATTATGCAACCCAATACAACCTTGCCATTACCCTCTACAACGAAGGGGTGCGCAAATTGAAACGCATCAATCATGAAACGTCGATGTTTGAGCTAATGGAAATTCAAGACGGATGCATCGATTTGTTCGAGCAGGCGTTGAATCCAATGCAAGCGGCTCATGCGCAGCAGCCCAACCGTTTGGAAACGTTGAAAGGTTTGATGACGTTGCATTATGCGCTGTCTCAGAAGGAGGCATCCGATGCCTACCGAGTTCAAATCGAGCAGATTTTAGGGAATCGCTGAATCAAAATCGCTCGCCAGAAAGGTTTGCACGGTTCTCGCGTTAACTTGGTCGCATGATTCGCACACAGGGACCGGTCCGAAATGGCCAGCAAATTCCTGGGAAATTTCAATGGGGCATCGGATGGCGCATCTCGGAGGGATATGTAAAATTTGAGATAGCAGTGGGTGAACTTATCCTGCTAACGCGAAGCGCGCTGGAGGAGAGTCAAAGTCTCAGTCAATACATTGATGGCGTCCTGACGCCGAGCATTCAATCCCTGGAAGAACTCGACCGGTCCGTTGGCGAAACCCGCATCTTGATTCGCCATTGGTTGTCAGTTCAATCGGGTTCCCGTGACCCCGAAAAACGGGACTTGCTTGAGCTCATGGACTCAGATGTTCCCGAGCAAGTGGCCGCGATGGAACCGTTGGTTGAATCTTGGAACGCGCCTATGCAGCTGCAGTTCGATTCCCTCCCCCGCGATGTAGAATACCTGTTTTTGGCTTATTCTGAGGTGATTCGCTTGCTGCCGGACTTTCGCGCTTACGATGATCCATTGGCGATGATGGAAGCCGAATATTACGCATTGGATGGCTCCAGTATTCCGCGTTACACCGCGAGTATCCGCAAGCGCATGGACACCATGTCGCTGGCCCAGACCGATGCACTTACCGCATCTACAGCAGAGATGGATTTGTTGAGCAATCGATTGAAGTTGTATGCGGGCAATGTTGCTTTGGGCATTTTGATTCTTGGATTTTTGATTGCTTGGGCGGTGACACGGTCCATTGTTCGGCCCATTGGTGAATTGAAACGTGCCTTACTCTACCTCGGTCGCGGAGTCCCATTGGCCAATGAAGTGGAACCCACATCGGATGAAATCGGTGAAATGGCGCATGCAGTGAACCGGCTCGCAGATGGATTGAACCGTACGCGGGCGTTTAGCATGCGCGTTGGACAAGGAGAAATTGCTGCGGATTACGAGCCTTTGAGTGCGGATGATGCACTAGGGCATGCCTTCTAGAAAATGCGCGATGATTTGGAGAGCGATGAACAGGAACTGGAAGGAAAGGTGCAAATGCGAACGGCGGAGGTGGAGCAGCAAAAGAAGCGGGTTGAATCGTTGTATGTTGACCTGAAAGACAGCATTAATTATGCCGAACGCATTCAAAAAGCCATTTTGCCGTCCGTTGAAGATCGAGCAAAGGTTTTTGAGGAGACGGCAGTTTTCTACCGCCCTCGTGACGGCGTTTCAGGGGATTTTTACTGGTTCCATTCCGTGGGCCGTGTGCGCATGTTTTCGGCCATCGATTGCACGGGTCATGGTGTGCCCGGGGCATTCATGAGCCTGATTGGCCACAATGCACTGGAACGGGTTACCAAGGTGTACACCCAGCCGGATCGCGTCCTTGAGCAATTGAATCGAGCCGCATGTGAATTGCTCCGGCCACAGGGTTTTGGAGAAGACGAAGGCATGGCAGCGGTCCAGGACGGTATGGATTTGGCCATGGCTACCGTGGACTTGGAAAAAATGGAGTTGGAATACAGCGGTGCCAATTGTCCGCTTTACCTCGTGCGCAAGGGAATGCTGCAGGAATTGAAGCCAGACAAGATGGCCATCGCCTCATTTGAACCGGGAACCCGTAGCTTTGAGATGCAGACGGTTCCATTGGTTTCTGGCGATGTGATCTTCGTTGCGACGGATGGATTTCCAGATCAATTTGGAGGCCCCAAGGGCAAAAAGTTCATGCGCAAGCGCTTTCGGGAATTGTTGATCCGCGTTGCCCCTATGCAGCACCAAGACATGGAGTCTGCTTTGGCGAAAGCGTTCAATGATTGGAAAGGTGCCGAAGAACAAGTAGACGACGTGCTGGTCGTAGGGGTTCGGATTTGACCGCACTTCTGTTCATCGGGTTGACCTGCCGCAACAAGCGGAGTTGAAGTGAATACCCCGCAGCGCAACTTTACTGCGCAAAGACGGATCCTCGAACGACGCGCGTCTCAATAGGATTGATGATCAAAACAGGAACCTGGGCCTCATTCGTAATGATTTGCTGCTCATATGTTTGACCCAAAATGCCCATCAAGCTTTTCTCGTGCAAATTCATAATGCTGATCAGGTCGGCTTCTATGGCTGCCGCGTGCCGCACGACATCTTTGACGAAAGCGCCGGAACTGTGCTCGGAGATTTTGACCGTGTACTGAATGTTGCGTTCACCGAAGTATTCTTTGGCGTAGTCAATGTTACGGTTCAATTGATTCTTCAAGAATTCATCCGTCTCTGCAGGACTGATGATGTGCACACGTCCTTTGAAATAAGTGGCCATTTCAGCGACCGTTGACAGCTTTTGTTTGGTGTCTTGGTGCAAGTCCAGGGGAACCACAATATCATCGTACCCGGTTTCTTTGATGCCTTTTTCCTGTGTGATGATAAAAGGGGTCGAACAATTGGTGACAATTCTCAAGGCGCGTCCTCCGGTAAGGAACTGCATACCTTTTAAACCGTGGGTGCCCATGATGACCAAATTGGCATCCTGTTCAATGGCAACATCGTCGATGTCTTCAAAAATGGACCCGATGCGGATGGCAGTTTTAATGATGTGCGGGTACTTCCCATCGAACCGCTCCATCAGGACTTTCACTCGAAGCCGAGCATCCGTCATTTCCTTTTTGGAGGAGATGATGTGCAGCAAGAGGATTTCACTCTTGAATGCTTTTCCGACGACAAAAGCGTGTTCCAAAGAAATTTCACTCACAGGAGTGAAATCCATGGGGACGAGGATGCGATGTTGAGGCATGGTAATTGTTAATCAATTTCCAGACAAAGTTACGAGCAAAGGGATGATTCCGACGAAATTTGTCGCATGCGGAGGCAATGGTTTTTAAAAATGGTTGCGATTGGTTTTAACCGATGGAAACAGTCGGATCAGTCCATGATGGGCTGGGCGGTGTTGACGGGTTGTGCCGCGGGTTTGCTTGCGGTATTGCTGAAACGCACAGTTGGTGCGATGCACTTCGCTATGAATGGGATTGCCGGATTCCTTGAAGCGCCTTGGTGGCTGGGAATTGGGCCGCTCATGGGGCTTCTAGCCACCCGATGGGTCGTACGCAAGTGGTTGCGAGGCGACCATCCGGGTCCAGGAGTTCCGAGCATTTTGCATGCATTGTCTCAGCGACACGGACGCATCAAGCGAATGTGGATGTTTGCGCCCCTGATCACGAGTTCACTTTCAGTTGGTCTGGGTGGGTCCGGAGGGTTGGAGGGGCCTTCGTTGCAATCTGCGGCAGCCATTGGCTCAGAGATCGGCAGGCAAACCAAAAGGGCCTTCAATCGGCGCATGCTGTTGATTGGTTGTGCTGCTTCTGCCTCACTGGCAGCGTTGTTTAAAGCACCGGTGGCAGCGATCATTTTCGCTGTTGAGGTGATCATGATTGATTTGACTGCGGCCAGTTTGGTGCCGCTGCTCATGGCATCGTTGGCAGGTTTGATCACCGCCAGCTTGTTTCAAGGACAAAATGACATTTTGACCATTTCGAATTTGGCTGATTTTGAATTGGAGACGCTTCCTTGGTACCTGCTGCTTGGTGCTGCATGTGGCGTTGGTTCCGTGTTTTTCTCAAGGCTATACTTGGGAGCGAGCCACGCAGTGACCCTTCTGCCCTCGCACCGCCTGCGGATCTGGTTCGCGGGAATTGGCATTGGAGCTGCGCTCTTGCTCTTCCCTTCGCTCTATGGCGAGGGCTATCAAATTGTGAATGCGCTATTCGAAGGAAAGGTTGAAATGCTGGCTTCTGGGATTCAACTCCAAAGTCTTGAATTGAATGGATGGATGCTCATCGGATTCTTGATGTTGGCATGGGTGCTCAAGCCGATTCTGACGGGCATGACCTTGGGAGCGGGCGGTGTGGCAGGGGTTTTCGCTCCGGCAATTTTCTGCGGCGCGCTGCTCGGTCATCAATTCGCCATCGTAACGGAATGGATCAGCAGTTCCTGGGCGTTGCCCATGGGTCATGCAGTTTTGGCGGGACTTGCGGGGATGCTGGCGGGAGTTCTGCATGCGCCATTGACAGCGATTTTGCTGACCGCAGAAGTGAGCGGAGGCTATGCCTTGTTCGTGCCGGTCATGTTGACATCTGCCATTAGTTTTCGAATTTCCAAAAGCTGGATGAAGCATACTGTCTACACGCGGGAGCTCGCCGAGCGGGGCGAATTGCTGACGCACGACAAGGACCAATCCATTCTGACATTGATGAACCTGTTGGACCAGGTAGAAAGTGACCACGAAGTCGTGAATCCGCATTGGACGTTAGGCCAGCTCATTCCCATCATTGAACGCAGCCGTCATGAGGTTTTTCCGGTATTGGATCGGAATGGTCAACTCCTTGGATTGATTGAATTGCAGGAGATTCGCGAGGTGATGTTTGACCGCGAATTGTATGATACCATGCATGTCCACGACATGATGAATATTCCAATGGCGACCATTGATGTCACCATGCGAATGGAAGAAGTCATGGCGATTTTTGAACGCTCAGGGGCCTGGCGTTTGCCGGTTTTGGCCGATACCCAATTCAAAGGTTTTGTATCGCGGACGAATTTGCTGTCGAATTACCGAAATTGGCTGAAGGCCGCGAGCATCGAATGAAGTCAATTCGCCAAAAAGTCCAAGGTTACTTCCCGGAATTCTTCCGGATGTGAGGCATGCAGCCAATGGCCGGCGTCCTCAATGCAGTGAATTTCCAATTGCATGCAGGCTCGGTCGAAAGTCGCTAATGCCTCCTGATTGACATAATCAGACATCCCACCATAGATGACCAAGGTGGGGAGGGTGTTCATTTCGAGGGGGACAGCACCGACAATAGCACCCAATGCCTTTTCAAGTACGGGAATATTGGGCCGCCATTGAAACCCTCCGGCTTTCAATCGCCGGGCATTTTTCATTAAAAAAGCCACCACTCCCGGATCATTCACTTGCTCGAGCAAGTGATGCTGAATCATGCTTCGGTCGGAGTGGCCGGTAATGGGCGCGGATTGGATGGCCTTGAAAATCGATTGGTGATGCGGTGAATACGCGTGAGAAGCGATATCTGCTATAATGAGTTTCTCGACGCGATCCGGGAAGGCGTCTGCAAAGGCAAGGGCGGTTTTTCCGCCCATGCTGTGGCCAATGATCGAGGCTTTTTGCAGATTATTTTCTGTGAAATAGCGCTCCAAATCACGTGCCATGGACACATAGGTGTGTTCTTCGTGATGGGCGCTGCGGCCGTGATTGCGCTGATCGATGAGGTGCACGCAATGGGTTTCGGCGTAGGCACGTCCCAAGGTTTGCCAGTTATCGGATGTTCCCAATAGGCCATGAAGGATGACCAAGTGGGGGCGGTCTGCCCTCCCCAAAAGACGCGCGTGAAGAGCAATGGTGTCGTTCATTCTTCGGAAAAAGCAGAAGATTGCAAACACGCGAGGTAGTGCTTGACTGTTGTTTCAAGTCCGAGGTACAGGGCATCTGAAATCAAAGCGTGACCAATGCTAACCTCAGCCAGGTAGGGCACATTCTTGGCAAAGTGTTCGAGGTTTTGAAGGTCCAAGTCGTGCCCGGCATTTACGCCCAGCCCGCTGCTGTGGGCGATAGCTGCAGCCCTTGCAAATGGAATGACAGCATCTGAATCGTCGTGCGCGAACCCTACCGCATACGGTACAGTGTACAATTCACTGCGATTTGCGACAATGTGAGCGGCAGCTTAGAAATGAGATTCATCGGTCGAAGTAAAAAGACTGACACGAATCCCCGCCTCTTGCAATTCCTCGATTGCATTTTTGAGGAGATTCGATTCGACCACAACATTCCATCCTGCATTCGAAGTGAGCACATTGGGGCCATCGGGCACAAGGGTTACTTGTTCGGGTTGGACCGCCAAAACGAGCTGTAAAAACCCCTCAGAGGGGTAGCCTTCAATGTTGAATTCCGTGCGGACGGCGGCCTTCAAATCCTGTACGTCAGCGTATCGAATGTGCCTTTCGTCGGGACGCGGATGAACTGTAATCCCCTGAGCACCAAAGGATTGAATTCTTTTTGCGGCCTCGACGACATTCGGCGCATTGCCGCCGCGAGCGTTGCGCAGCGTAGCAATTTTATTGACGTTGACGCTGAGTCGTGTCATTCGTACCTTTAGGTTCCAACACCTCCGGTGCATTCCATCGGTGGATAGATGCAAAATTACACCATGTATGCAGAGCGCATAATGAATTTAAATCTTCCATTTGTGCGGCCCGAAGACTCGGCTGCGCAAGTGCTGGGATTGATGGACGAATACAAGGTCCGTCACCTTCCTCTGGTCAACGGGGAAGAATTTCAAGGCCTCGTTTATGAAGAAGATTTGATGGAAATCGATAGCGAGACGCCAATGGCAACGCTTCAAGCACGTCCGGAGTCAGTATCTCCGCAATGTCATTTGAACGATTTGGTTGAGCAGTGGGTCAATGCCGAGGTGGATGCGATGCCGGTGATCGATGAGGGAAAATACGTTGGAACCGTTGACGCTCCATCGATTCTTCGGTTCTTGGCCGAGCAGACTCATTGGGCGGAAAAAGGAGCTGTGATCGTGTTGGAAGTCGCCGAGCGTGACTTGGCGATTTCTGAGATTGCCCGCCTGGTAGAAGGAAATGGCACAAAAATCATTGCGTGCACCACGTCACAAGCAAGTGATTCCAGTAATGTTGTTGTAACGCTCAAGCTGCATTCGGAAGATGTTCAGCCGGTAATCGCAACATTCCAGCGTCACGCCTACACGATACAAACTTTTTTGCACGCTCCAAAAGCAGAGGAGGAAATGCGGGAACGCTACGATGCGTTTATGCGTTTTTTGAAACAATAAGTCATGAAAATCGCAGTCCACGGCAAGGCTTTTTCTCCGGATTATGATGATGCGGTCAAGCAAATTCTGAAGCGAATTAAGTCGATTGATGATGCGCCAATTTTGGAATTTCATTTCAAGCGTTTTTTGGATGAACGCATGTCGTTGACAAGTGATTGGGAAACTTTTGATGAGGCGCATCAGGTGGAAAAGGTTGATTTGCTCATTGCCATTGGAGGCGATGGCACGGTGCTGGAAGCGGCCACGCTTGTACGCAATACTGAAATTCCAGTGCTCGGCGTCAATACGGGTCGCTTGGGCTTCTTGAGCAATGTGGGAATCGATGAAATTCATTTGGCCATGGATGCCGTTGCGGCGGGGAAGGTTTGGTATGAAAAGCGGCTGTTGCTTCAAGTAGAAGTGGACGGCATGGATTTTGGCGGATTCCCGTGTGCATTGAATGAAGTAGCGATCATGAAACGGGATACCTCGAGCATGGTGGCAGTGGAGGTGGAGCGGGACGATGTTTTTGTCAATAATTATTGGGCCGATGGCCTTATTGTATCCACGCCTACGGGATCTACCGCGTATTCGCTCAGTGCAGGCGGTCCCATAGTCATGCCCGGAGCGGAGATCCTTTGCATCAATCCCGTGGCGCCGCACAACCTGAACAATCGGCCCCTTGTCATCCCAGCCGATGGCCAATTGCAACTCACGGCGGAAGGGAGAGAAAATCAATTCCTACTCAGCTTGGATTCGCGGATGTTCATCCTCGATGGGGGCCGAAAAGTGCGCGTGAAGCCGGCACCTTTCCGGTTCGTTTTGATGAATTTGGAGCATCAGGAATTTTTCAGCACGGTTCGCGCCAAGATGCACTGGGGCATTGATCCACGTGACCGCTGATTTTTCGTGAATAACATCCCTTCTTTGTTGGCCGTTTTTTGCATTTGATTCAGGCAATTCAGCGTATTTTCGTGCGTTAAGATTCACTCGAGCTTGATCATTCAATTGTCCGTGTTTTCGATACCTGTACATATTTTTCGATTGGCCCAGCGCACTATGTTCTGCGCGGGATGCCTGGCTTTTGCAAGTCATGAGGTTTCGGCCCAGCGCCAATTTGATCAATCGAAAGAGGTAGGCTTTGCGTTTGGAACCGCCTACTACATGGGCGATTTGAACGCCGGAAAACATCTGCAAGGCCGTTTCTCTCCCAGCTATGGCGGATTTTATCGGCACAATTTCTCCCAGCGAATCTCTTTTCGAGTCAATTACTTCAAAGGTCGAGTGGAGGCCTGGGATGCAGACAGTTCAGATCCTTGGCGCCAAAATCGCAACTTGCATTTTCGGAATGAAATCCGCGAGTTGAGTGGTTGGGTGGAGATCAATTACCTCGATCACCGGTTGGGAGATCCAGGAGACCGCTTTACGGCATTCCTCTTCGCAGGCTTCGCTGCTTACAATCACATGCCGGAGGCAGAGATTGAAGGGCAATGGGTTCCGCTTCAGCCATTGGGCACTGAGGGCCAAGGCACGTCTTGGGGGGAAGCTTACGGTGTGGAGTCGTATGCGACATCGGGTGTTTCCGTGCCCATCGGGTTTGGTTTCAAATCGAATATCGGGGCTTTCACGGCCATCACATTTGATTGGGGCGTCCGAAAAACGTGGACGGACCATTTAGATGATGTGAGTGGACTCTATGCAGACCGAGCGGTTTTGTTTCAGGAGAGAGGCGAGATGTCGGTGGCTCTATCGGACCGGACACTGGTCCAAGAAGGAGAACTGTTGAACCAAGGAGGATTGCAGCGCGGGGATGCCTCGCGGGATGATTTTTATGGGTTTGTTTCGGCTTCCATCAGCTTTCGAATCAGCAAAAAGCCTACCACATGTTGGTCGGAAATCCAATGAACACGCAACAACTCGAAGTATGTGAGGTTCAGGGGTTGAATGCCAGTCGCATTCCCCGCCATGTTGCGATCATCATGGATGGAAACGGACGCTGGGCGGAGGAGCGCGGGGAGTCCCGTGTTTTTGGTCACATGCATGGAGTGGAAGCCGTTCGTCTTTCGGTCGAAGCCGCCATGGAACTTGGGGTTCGGCATTTGACGCTCTATGCATTCAGTACAGAAAATTGGAACCGTCCTAAGGAGGAGGTTGAAGCCTTGATGAATTTACTCGTAGATACGCTGGTCAAGGAAGTGCGAGAGTTGGGAAACAAGGGGGTACGTCTGCGCACCATTGGAGACATTGCGGCTTTGCCAGAAAATTGCCAAATTCAATTGAAGGAAGCGGAGTCGGCCACGAAACAAAACGAAGGGTTGGATTTGATCCTGGCACTTAGCTACAGTTCAAAGTGGGAAATGGTAGAGGCCATCAAGCAATTGATGAATTCCGGCATTTCACCGGAGGAAGTCACTGCGGAATGCGTCAGTGATCACCTTTCCACCAAAGGAATCCCAGACCCAGAATTGATGATTCGAACGAGCGGCGAACACCGAATCTCTAATTTTTTGCTCTGGCAATTGGCGTATGCGGAGTTCCACTTCACGCCCACCTTGTGGCCAGACTTCAAAAAAGAGTCTTTCATCGATGCGGGCCGCGATTTTCAAAACCGGGAACGACGATTTGGAGGATTGTTTGACACCAACCACAACGCAACGGTGCAATGAGAAATTTTGAAATGAAAAGAGGCGGTTTTTACGGTGCAATTTTTATGTGGTGCTTCGGGGTCATGGCATCGAGCGCAGCCGCTCAGTCCGCGCCGTCGGCTGAGACATCGCAGACTTATACCCTCGGGGGATTGACAGTGATTGGAGCAGAATACACCGACCAGCAAGCCGTCAAACTTTTTAGTGCGCTGCAAATTGGGCAAGAGTTGACGATTCCAGGAGAAGAGATTACACGAGCCATTCGCAACTTATGGGGCCAAAACCTTTTCTCTGACATTGCCGTGGAGCTCGCCGAGGTCCGCGACAATCGAGCATATCTGGTCATTCAAGTGGATGAACTTCCACGCCTGACGCGCTACACCTTCAATGGTGTGAGCCGATCGGAACAGGAGACACTGAAGGGAAAAGTAGAATTGTTGACGGGTCGGGTGGTTAACCAGAATGTTGTGAAAACGGCTCAAAAACGCCTCTACGACTATTACTACGACAAGGGATTCTGGGATGCACGTGTTGATATCACGCAAGCGAAGGATACGGCATTTGAAAACGGTGCTCGTTTGCAAATTGCCATTGATAAGGGCAGCAAAGTCAAAATTGGCGAAATCGTGCTGGCCGGAACGTCGAGTCTAGATCAAAAGAAGGTGCTTCGTTCCATGAAGGACTTGAAAAGCAAAAAATGGTACCGCATTTTCAAGTCGAGTAAGTTTGTTGAGGCAAATATCGAACTCGCGAAGGCGAGTATTTCAGGGCTGTACAACGCTGAGGGCTATCGCAATGCACGCGTCATCTCGGATTCGATTTACCGCCTTGCTGATGGCAATGTTGGGATTGAGTTTGAAGTCAATGAAGGCAACCAGTTTTACTTCGGGGACGTTTCTTTTTCTGGAAATTCCAAGTACCGCAGCTCGCAACTGGATTCCATTTTGGGCATTCGCAGGGGCGATACCTACAGTTTGGAACGCTTGGAGACACGGGTATTTATGGATCCTAAGGGGATGGACCTCAGTTCCTTGTATCAAGACGACGGTTACCTGACGTTTCAAGCGATGCCCATGGAAACCCGCATTGAAAATGACACCATCGATATCGAGGTGCGGATGATGGAGGGCAAGCAGTTTCGAATCGGAAGGATTCTTGTGAAGGGGAATACCAAGACCAACGACCATGTCATCTACCGGGAGATTCGAACGAGTCCTGGGGATTTGTTTTCGCGGACCGATATCATTCGCACCCAGCGGGAGCTCGCTCAGTTGAATTATTTCAATCAGGAAGCATTTGGAATCAATCCCATTCAGCATCCCGAAGATGGAACAGTGGATATCGAATATGCAGTAGAAGAAAAACCATCGGATCAGATTGAACTTTCCGGTGGCTGGGGCGGTGGACGTGTCGTGGGAACATTGGGGGTGAGTTTCACCAATTTCAGTGCCCGAAACATGTTCAAAAAGGGCGCATGGAAGCCGATTCCAACGGGGGATGGCCAACGCGTATCGGTGAGGGCTCAGTCGAACGGACTGTTTTTCCAGAGCTACAACTTCAGCTTCATGGAGCCTTGCTTGGGGGGTAAAAAACCCAACGCCTAGAGCATTAC